>CAZSGR010000138.1:5822-9054 GCA_964606185.1 uncultured Eubacteriales bacterium | reverse complement strand
GTGCTCACTTTTTCAGCCGGAGCACTGTGGCAGTCCGGGACTCTCCGTGCTCTTTCGGCAAAATCCCCTAAAGTGGCCAAACAGCTCTTTGCCTGGGGATCAATATCCTATCTCGCCCGCCGTGTCATCCCGATGCTCTGGGGAATCTGCGCTTTTATCTTTGTCTCGCAAACCCCAAAATTGCTTTCCGCCTTCCAGGGACCGGATGCTCTCAACAGTGAATTCGGTATGCCCATCTTCATTGCCAAAATTCTGCCGAGCGGCTTTCTGGGGCTGATCGCGGCCGGCATGTTCGCCGCGTTCATGTCCACGCATGACAGCTATCTTTTGAGCTGGAGCTCGGTCATCACCCAGGACATCGTGGCTCCTCTTAAAAAAGGACAGCTTTCGGATAAATCGCGTCTTTTGATCACCCGAATCTCTATCGTCTGCATCGGGCTGTTCCTGCTGATCTGGGGACTCTGGTTTGAGGCGCCTGTCTCCCTCTGGAATTACATGGCGGTGACCGGGACCATCTATTTAGCCGGTGCGTTCACCGTGGTCACAGCCGGACTGTACTGGAAAAAAGCAAGTAAAACCGGAGCCATGATCGCTTTGTTTGCGGGTCTACTGGCCTTCGGGGGGATCGGACCCTGGACACGGGGAGATAATGTTCCCTTCTATGCCAGTGATAAATTCATCGGTTTGATGACTTTCGTCATCGCCATACTGGGAATGATAATAGGCTCTCTTCTCTTTCCTGACAAAGAAAAAAAACAGGAGGTGACACAATGAGCTGGGCTCTGTTCTGGAAAATCGTCCTCATCTTCTGCCTTTCAACGTATTCGCTTCTTGTACTCATCGTCATATTTGGCGGGATAGGAAATATAATCGACATGCTCAAAGATCTCAGCGCCCCCCGTAACCAGGAATAGAAGATAAGAGACCAGTAATCAGATCTCCTTATTCTGCATTAAGCAATCCAAGACAATACAACAACAAAGACAGGAGTCATGCGCTAATTTTCCGTATCGGACTCCTGAAAAACTTAAGACCAAACCTCCTTTTCCGTGTAAAACGGCCAGTGACTTTAAAGCCCTGGTTTAGTAGAATAGAAAAAAGGGTTCATCCGCAATTGAACATCCGCAGGAGAAAAAATGAAAAAACCCTTCATAAAGGGAGATACACAATGATTAAAAAAATATATATTCTTCTGACTTTTCTCATCGTCATTTTCTGCGCAATGAATTATTTTCCAACAGAGACGTTTGCTGAAGAGACTAAAACAACTCAAAAATCTGATGACGTCGTTGTTGTTTCCAATCCCAAAACGCCTGAAACAAAAATGCAAATCGTCTTTACAGAGGAACTTTCAATAGGCGAAGCCGAAGGAGATGAGAACTATATGTTTGGCCAAAATATCGTTTTTAACACTGACAAAGACGGAAATTTTTATGTGAGCGATGTGGCTGCACATAGAATCCTGAAATATAATCCAGAAGGCAAATATCTTCTCACCGTCGGCAGAGAGGGACAGGGGCCCGGAGAGTTTGGAAGCTTATCATTTGTTGGATTTGACAAAGACAACAATATCTACACGCTCGATGCCGTAAACAACAGAATTTCCTTTTTTGACAGGGAAGGCAAATATATAAAACAAATAGGCATGACAGAAAGATATTCAACTATCATTTTCAATTCAAAAGGTTTCATCATTGGGAATAAGTCCAGTGTATCTGAAGAAGGAAACATCCAGAAACAAATCCAACTTCATGGCCTTTTTGATGACAAATTCAATTTAGTCGCAGAACTTTATAAAGACGAAACCGAACTTCCTCTACCAACGGGATTGGACATGTCATCCATGGCAGGATATATCGCGAAAGTATTTAGCATAATGGCATTTCGACCACAAGCAATAACTGCATTAGCAAAGAATGACTTTATTTATCTGGGTTATCCTGACAAATACGAGATCAATGTTTTTTCACCTGAGGGAAAATTAATCAAGAAAATCGCAAGAGATTATGATCCCATTCCAGTGAGTCAAAAAGATAAAGAGAGTTTTGTTCAAATGGCCAGTCAGAATCTCCCGAGTATTTTTACTGAAGACCTAAAAGAAAAAGCTTTTAAAAATGTAAAATATCCGAAGTTTAAGCCCGCATATCAAGGTTTCACATTGATGGAGAACGGCTGGCTGTGTGTGATTGTTGATTCCGTTGAGGACGAATACACGCTTCTCGACATCTTCAACCAGGAAGGAAAATACATCGCCCAGTTCAAAACACCAGCCCCGGCAGAAGGAATGCTGGCTGGATTCCTCTTTTTCAAAAACGGCAAAGCGTATTCTGTGGTCACAGAAGACGATTACAAATTCGTGAAGAGATACAGCATCGAGATTCAAGAATAAACAGATGGAAATGGATCAGAAAAAAGTAGTTTTCGTAATTTCGCAGAATAACAACCGAGAACACTGTGCATTCTCCCTTTAACTTAAAAAAAAGGGGCCTGTCCCCTTTTTTATCTCCCTTTTTTTCCTAATTGTAATAAATAGCAAAATTTTCTCCTTTCATGTAACCTTTTTAGTGAAATCAAGTCTTTACTATTAAAATGACCAAACTAATAAAATGACCAAAATCGAGGAAAAGCACCCGTGAATAAAGCATCAGACAACAATCTGATGGTGCAAGTCAGGGATGGAAACGTTGAAAAACTGGCTGTCCTGTTCGAGAGGTATCATGTGATGCTTTATAACTTTTTCCTCCGCCTCACCGGCAACAGAGGCATCAGTGAAGACCTTGTCCAGGATGTATTCGTCCGCGTTTTGAAATACCGCGCTTCTTACCAGGGCCAGGATAAATTCAGGATCTGGCTCTACAGGATTGCCCGGAATGCCCATATTGATTTCCTGAGAAAAAGAAAGGATGAAGTCTCACTCGGTGAGCAATGGGATGAAGCTCCCAGTCACGAACCTTCACCCCCGGAAAAAGTGGAGCAGGCGCAGGAAATCGCCCAACTTAATCTTGCACTGGCTCAACTTCCTGTGAAAAAACGCGAAGTCATCATCCTCAGCCGCTTCCAGAATCTCAAGTATAAGGAAATCGCAGAACTCAAGGGCTGTCATATAGGAACAGTGAAAGCCTTGATTCACCGGTCTATCAAAGATTTAGGGAAAGCCTATTTTGAGCTTTCAGGAGGTATGGCATCATGAAATGCAAACAAATAAAAGGAAAATTTGCTGATTATTTAATCG
>CAZSGR010000138.1:0-5722 GCA_964606185.1 uncultured Eubacteriales bacterium | reverse complement strand
CGCCAGATCCGCCAGATCACCGCAGTTTCTCTGCTCCGGCAGGAATCTCTGAGGGAACAGCTGAGAAACGCAGGGTTGAGTTCTCAAGTCGAGCTGCCTGATGAGGAAACACTGGCAGATTTTCTACGCAAGGTGGATAGCGACATCACAACAGATTCACGTCTGGCCGCTTTAGATGCTCTTTTTCCCCAATCTCAAGCGATCAGGCAGGAGCTGGCCCGGTCCCTTTCAAAGCAGACTTCCCCTCTGGTGGAAATTGCCCTGGCCTTTTCTCAGCAAATAACAAAATTTTAAAGGCTTAAAAAATCATGCCTAAAAAACTAAATGAGACAGAAATGTTTAACATATTCAACCGAATGAAAAAATGAGAAATAAAGTAAGGAGATAAAGATGAAAAAACTAATTTTGGTCATAGTCGTGATTCTGCTCGCCTCCATATTTTTGAGCGCGGATGTCGATCTCTATGTGAAAAGAATGGAAAAAATGTCTGCGTTCGAAATGGCGGGGAAAAAGAATCCTGAGACCGTTGAAATCAAGGAGATGTGGCTCGGAGAAAACAGGTTTGTCCAGCACAGTAAAATTCTAAGTATCATTCTGGATGGCGAAAAAGAAAAGATTTACTTTATTGTTCACCCCCAAAAAATTTATTTTGAGTTTCCGACTGACATCGACCGGGAAGAACTGCTCGAGATGCTGCCTCCAGAGGCGGCTAAAGTCATATCATCGATAGAAATAAAAGATGTGAAAGTCAATATCGGAGGTGCGAAGAAACAGGTTGCCAACTGGAACTGCGAAGCATCAGAATTCGAGATGACGATCATGGTCCCCGCAATAGGTATCATGCCGAAATATAAAATCAAGCTCTGGACGACTAAAGACATCCCCTTTGATTATAAGAAATATTCAAAAGCAGCGGACGAATTTTTCGTCAATTACATTCTTGGAATTGTCAATATCGATGAAGACTCGAAAAGAGAGATGGAAAAGATGGGAACTATTGAAGGATTTCAAGTCGCCGCTGAAATAACGGTCACCATATTCGGCTCTGAAATAAACATAGAAATGCAAGTCCTGGAAGTTGCAGAGAAACGCGCGCCTGCAGGTACTTATGCTATCCCCGAAGGGTATACCAAAAAATCTCTAAATTTGGCTCTTGGCATTCAGGACCACTTTTTCTAAAGAAATATAAAATCTAAGGGAATATAAAGGGCCTCAGCCATGAGGCCCTGCTCCCCATTTCCTTCCAACGCTCTTTATCCGACTCCCGCCTTGATAAGGATTTTAACGCTAGGGCGATGGGATCAATCCTTCAACCATTTATCTGATCAGAAAAGTTGCTCCCAATTCAGAAAAAGACTCATCCCAATCTAATCGGATTAACAACAGCCTTATCTGGAGGTGGCAAAAAACACATCACGCACTGAAATCCTTTTATGTTCATTTCTAAAAACATCTTTTGGGAATTGAAAGAGGCATAAATCCCGAAGCTATGTTACAATACGCATTCCAAAATTTGCATGCTACTCATTTTAAAAACAGAGCCAAAAATTAACAGGTTTTTCTGAATCTCCCAAACAAATAAAAGCTATATTGATGACCGCTGTCTACAAAGACCCTGTTTTCATGGCGCAAGCAAAAGATAGTGGAGCTGATGAATTTATTGAAAAACCTATAGATATGAAAAAGCTGATAAGCCGGATAAAGGAAATTTAAACAGCCAAAAATACAAAGAATACTGACCTGCCCCCATTGATTATCCCTCCTGTAATGCTGGAATTTCAGTTAAAAACAGATTAATAAATCTGGCACGGCTGGCAGTACAAGTTTAGAACTTTCCTCAAGAAACCATATGATTCAAGCACACTTGAGAAATTAACGGATTCCATGACTATAGAATCGCCGGAATTTCAACCGGAAGCGGTTTAAGAATCGAGTATCAAAGGGCAAATTTATTAGATTCAGCGGATTTTCATTATTTTCGTTTCTTTGCGTTTTCTACCGCAGCTTCAAGAGCCAAGGAATGAGAAAAAGAATTCAAAATGATGAAACTTCGAAATGAACACAGAATCTGCTACTTTTTATTGCTGGTTTTTGTATTTGAGGGCAGCTTCTTTGCCCTTGAGAGCGGACTGTAACCTGGGATTGAGTTCCAGGGCCGCGTCGAAATTCTGGATAGCATCGTCACAATATTTTGTATCCTCAGTTTTGACATAGCGGATCAAGTTCAAGTATCCGAGGTTGTTGTAAGCAGGCACCATTTTTGGATCGAGCTTAAGGGCTTGTTTAAAAATTTCTTCGGCGCGGGGGTAATCCTCCCTTTGCATGAGGGCCCTCCCGAGATAGTTGAAATTATCTGGGTTGAATTTGTCAATCTTCGTGCAGTATTCGAGAGGCTTGATGGCCTCCTTGAATCTCTTGGCCATGATTAGCATGACTCCCAGGTTGGCCGTCAGCATGAGGTCTCCGGGAACCCGCGTCAAACCCTGTTTCAGGGTGTCTAGTGCCTGGTCGACCTGGCCGATGTTGTATTGGATGAAGGACAGGTTAGAGTAGGCGCTCGTATATGTCGGCCTGATCCGGATCACATTGTTAATCTTTTTGATGGCCAGATCGGTTTTCTTCACCTTGGAGTCCTCAACCGCCTGGCGAAGGTGGGCGATAACCGGCGCGAGCGATTTGAGGTCGTCCTTAATCTCGTAGGTTTTTTTCTTCGTGGGAATGCCCGAGAGGTAGCCAAGGCTTCTCAACTTAAAAAGGATTTCCGCATCTTTGCCTTTCGGTTTCTGCTTCGTTCCTCTCCCCCTCTGTGTCCTCATCAATATTTCCAGGTCCTTGACAAGCCGGGGGATATCGGAAGTCGGGGCGAGATTCATTTCTTCTTGGGAGTCCGTATCCAGGTTGTAGACCTCTTTGATCGGGAGGTCGATGAATTTGATATCTCCCTGGATGAAACCCCGCAGAGGAGCGCAGTCCATCTTGAAGTGCGGCGAGAGAGACTCGAAATAAATCTGCTTTTTCTCTCGCTTCCGTCCTGCAATGAGCGGCAGGAGCGATTCCCCCTGGATGTGTGCGGGAACGGGAAGGCCGAGGAGGTCGCAAACAGTCGGGAAAATGTCGATGTGGGAGGCATTCTCCCGGACCATCTTCGATTCGATCCCGGGGAAAAACAGTAACAGAGGAATGTGAATTGTGTTGTCATAAGCGAAAAAACCGTGGGTCCATTCTCCCTTCTCGCCAAAGGCCTCGCCGTGGTCCGAAGTGATGATCACGATGGTCTTTTCGAGCAATCCGCTTTTATTGAGAGAGTCAAAGAGGATGCCCAGCTGGGCGTCGACAAAGGCGACTTCCCCCGAATAAGGATCCTCTGGATATTCTGACTTGAAGGGTTCTGGCGGCGTGTAGGGATCATGGGGATCAAATACATGAACCCAACAGAACCATTTGCTCTTCTGACCAGCGATCCACTCGATGGCTGGCTTGACCACCTGGTCCGCCGGCCGTTCCACAAAGTCAAATGTCGCAAATTTCTGGACGCCGGTGTAGTCGTTGTAGAGATCGAATCCTCTGTTAAGGCCGAACCTGGAATCCAGAACGAAAGCTCCGATGAAGGCCCCGTTTTTGTAATTATTCTCCTTCAGATGTTCCGCCAAGGTCAGATATCGGTCTTCGAGCCTGAAGGACGGATTGTCGCTCACTCCGTGGTAGAGGGCCGTTGTGCCGGTCATGATGTTCGCGTGGGAGGGCCGGGTCAACGGGTTGTGAGCATAAGCCCTTGTGAAAACAGCGGAACGCCGGGCCAGACTATCGAGGTTGGGCGTTTTAACGTAACGATCAGAAAGAATCCCCACTCTGTCGTAGCGGAGCGTGTCGATGGTGATCAGCAGGACATTCGTGTCCTTCGGCAGGTGGAGGGACGCCAGGGCAGTATTTCCGGCCCCCAGAAGAACGACGAGCAAAGGCAGATACCGGATCACGCTTTTTATCATGTCATACTTTGGTAGCTTCACTATATTAGACGTTCTCCTAGGCAAAATCTTCCATTCCATAAGATAAAAACCTCCTCCAAATACGCCGGTTTTTCAGTTGACATCAATTGTCGACTTATTTAATATTTGCAAAAGGCTTATGAGGAAAAAAAAAAGGACGAGAGCAGAATACCTCTCGCAAATGGAATCCCGGGCGTGAAAACTTCAGGCCGCATAAAACGAAGAGAGTTCATCAAGCTGGCCAGCGCTTCGGCCGCCGCAGGATTGATTTACGGTTCACCCGGGTTTTCCTTGCCCCTCAAATCCAAGCGGCATCCAAACGTCCTTTTCCTCATCGTGGATGATCTTCGGCCAGAGTTAGGCTGCTATGGTGTGGACCAGATCAAGAGCCCGAACATCGATCGGATCGCACAACAGGGACTTGTTTTCACCCGAGCCTATTGCCCTCAGTCGATCTGCAATCCATCCCGAGCATGTTTGTTGACCGGAAAGCGGCCGGAATCCCTTCGTGTTTGGAACAACGAAACACATTTTCGCCGGATAAATCCCACGCTCAGAACCCTTCCCCAAATTTTCAATAGTCAAGGCTATAACACTATCTCGATCGGCAAGGTCTTTCACGGCACGTTGCCCGACCCCCCTTCCTGGAGTCAGAGTTGTGTCCCCCCTGAGACCTACCCCTACTACCTGTCCCAAGAGACCTGCATCCGGCAGAATATGCGCGAAGATGCGGCCCGCAGGCTGGGTCACAGCCAAGGCTGGATCAATGCCTATCTACGAGGGCCGGCCACTGAAGCTTTCGACACCACCGACAACAGATATAGGGACGGCGTTCTGACGGAGATGGCCATCCAGATGCTGTCGGAATTCAAAAGGAATCAGCCCTTTTTTATCGCAGTCGGGTTCTCCAAACCCCATCTCCCCTACGTGGCTCCTCAACGGTACTGGGACCTTTACCGGCGAGATGAGATCCCGTTGGCCACGAACAATTACATACCGAAAGGCGCACCGCCCTTTGCCATCAACAGCCTGACAGAACTCGCCTGCTACGAGGATTTCGTCCAGGTGCCCAACCCCACTGAAAGCCAGATCCCCGAAGACCAGGCCCGCCTTCTCAAGCACGGCTATTACGCCTGTATCAGTTTTATCGACGCCCAGATCGGACGCATCTTCGACACACTGAACACTCTGGGGCTACAGAAGAATACCATCGTCGTCGTGTTGGGGGATAATGGGTGTAAACTAGGGGAGCACGGCAGTTGGGTCAAGATGACCAATTATGAGATCGACGTGCGTATCCCGCTGATTATCTTAGATCCCGTCCAGACAAATCCCGTAGGGTACACTTCGGCCTTGGTGGAAATGGTGGATCTCTATCCGACCATCTGCGAACTGACTGGATTGAAGACACCCCCGAACCTGGAGGGGCTCAGCCTTGTGCCGCTTCTTCAAAATCCTGGGCGTCCCTGGAAGCTTGCGGCTTTCAGCCAGTACGCCCGGGGCTTCACCTATCGATTCATGGGGAAATCGATGCGAACCGACCGGTACCGTTATATCGAGTGGCGAGATCGGTTGGACGACAAGGTGGTTGCAACTGAGCTTTACGACCATGAGACCGATCCTCAGGAAAACATCAATATCGCCGGAGATCCGCAGCACAAAGAGTTGGTTCATCAGCTATCCTCCAGGCTGGCATTGGGCTGGAAAGCAGCTCTCCCGGAATGATTTGTGGCAAA
>CAZSGR010000137.1:7367-9063 GCA_964606185.1 uncultured Eubacteriales bacterium | reverse complement strand
TTACGATTGACACTCTGAATTCGTTTAGGCTCTTAGATTTCTTACTTCGGCCAAACAGTAACTTCAACGCAACCTTTTTTATAATCCATAGGTATTATTTACTAGGTTATTGAGTCTTTGACTAAACCGACTAAATGCTTCGGGAATTTGCTATTCAGTTGAAATGTCTATTTTGTTTGACATCCGAATAAATAGGTTTTATCTTGGAAAGAGGGATATATGATGGGTGTTGATACAATTCATCCAACTATTTGGGGATTTTGTGCACAAAAGGGAAAAAAATTTGTTATAAAAGCCCAACCAAGACGTATCATTTACAGGAGGAAAAAATGAGAAAATTATTTTGTGCTGTGGGACTTTTCGTTTTATGCATTGGTTTTCTTGTTGCCCAGGAACAGAAAACTGAGGATATCCGTCTGACTCTGCATGAATGTTTGGAAATAGCTCTGGAGAAAAACTTGGATATTTCTGTTGAAGCTTTCAACCCTGAGATTCAAGAATTTTCTCTTCGCCAAGCCAAGGAAACCTTTATGCCTCAGCTAAATCTCGAATATGGCAATTATCGGTATAATAGGCTATCGAACTGGTTTCTTGAGGGAACTCAATTCACTCAAAATCAAAATCGCTATAGAGTCGAAGTTCAGCAAAAAATAATTACAGGAGGAACATTTTCTCTCTCGCTGGATAATTCAACTGAAGACACAACACGGAGAGGTGTGGCAATAAATCCGAGTTACAGCGGGCAGCTGAATTTTAGAATTGACCAGCCAATTCTTAAGAATTTCGGTCCGAAGATAAACAGAAAAGATATTAAAAAAGCCCGGAATCAAATAGATATCTCCAGTTATGGATTAAAAACCACTATTCTTCAGAAAATCTATGATGTGGAAGCAGCCTACTGGAACCTTGTCTCAGCTGTTGAGTCTCTCAAAGTGAATGAAGCTTCCCTGGAGAACAGCATTCAGTATCTGAAGAGGATTCAAGGAGCAGCCCGAATCGGGGCCAAGACCGCCACAGACGTTCTGGATGCAGAAACCGAAGTTGCGAGCTGGGAGAGCAGGATAATAACGGATAGAGGACAGGTGCAGAAGGCTGAGGACACGCTGAGGAATATGCTGAATATTCCTGTGGATGAGGCCGGAACGCTCCCTCCTATTGTACCCACTGACAGGCCGACTGTGGAAAAAAAGGAAATAACCTTTGAGGAAGCCATGGAGACGGCTCTTGCGGAAAGGCCTGAGATGGCTTCCAAACAAAAAGAAATTGAAAACAGCAACATCGATGTGAGCTACTCCAGGAACCAGCTTCTTCCCGAGCTCAATTTGAGTTTTTATTTGTATTATCCGGGGCAGTCAGGGGACAGGATCTTTTACGTCAATAATGATCCGATCAATGGAGATATTGATTATGTGTTACCTGGAAGTAGAAGTGAATATCTGAAGGATGTTTTTGGATTCAAATATGATAACTGGTATCTCACATTGAACCTGACGATACCTCTTGAGAATGTTTTTTCCCGTGCCAGTTTGGCGCAGGCCAGAGTGCAGAAAGATAAGAATTTATTAGAACAAGAGAGGTTGGTAAACAATATATATTACGAGCTTGTGGAGGCATTTAAAGAGCTGGAGAACAATGAGAAAGCACTGGAAGCTGCAGC
Source organism: uncultured Eubacteriales bacterium (assembly GCA_964606185.1). Classification (GTDB taxonomy): domain Bacteria; phylum Acidobacteriota; class Aminicenantia; order Aminicenantales; family Aminicenantaceae; genus SOIA01. Next base: position 7,406 of record CAZSGR010000137.1, on the reverse strand, counting down.
TCGATACAGAGAGTTGACAGAGAAACGGCTCATAGCAGG
>CAZSGR010000137.1:0-7267 GCA_964606185.1 uncultured Eubacteriales bacterium | reverse complement strand
AATGAGATTGTCTTTAGAAGAGATAGCTTTTATAATAGAGAATAAACAGGGAGGAAGAGCAAGTTGGTAAGCTTGAGTTTGAATGGAACATTCCAAACCCGCAGATACCTCTCTTCTTCCATAAATCCTTAGTAATATTAGGCTAAAGAAAAATGAAAATAACTCAAATCACTGTTAAGAGGCCCGTGACAACTCTAATGTTTTTTCTCGCGATTATCCTTCTTGGCTTTATTTCTTTGAGAGAATTGAGTGTGGACCTGTTGCCGGATATCAGTTATCCCCGGCTCTCCGTTATCACGCGGTATCCTGGAGTGGCTCCGGAAGAGATTGAGACCTTCGTGACCCAGCCGCTTGAATCGGCTGTGAGCCGTATTCCTGGATTGCGCAGGGTAGAATCTGTCTCTGAAGAAGAACGATCCTACATGACGCTTGAGTTTAGCTGGGGAACGGATATGGATTTTGCCATGCTGCACACCAGGGAAAAGCTTGATGGCGCGCATATCCCCGAGCAAGCCGAGGACCCGACAATCATCCCTCTGGATCCGCAGAGTAAGCCCATAATGATTCTGGCTGTTTCCGGCGAGAGGTCCCTCCTTGAGCTCAAGGAGTTTTCAGAGGAGTTGGTCAAGCCTCGCCTGGAGCAGATAGAGGGAATCGGTTCGGCGGAGATTGCCGGAGGAGTGGAGAGAGAAATCCAGATTGAGGTTGACCCCCGGCTTATCGCTCTCTACGGTCTGACAATAGAACAGATTTCCCAGAGGATTGACGATTTTAACCAGAATCTTCAGGGCGGACAGATCAGGAAAGGCCGGTTCAAATACCCGCTTCGGGTCGTGGGGGAATTTGAGGTCTTGAGCGAGATTGAGAATATCAGCCTGAAAACGACTGAAGAAAGAGGAATCATTCGGCTCAAGGATGTCGCTCAGGTCAATGATTCTATTAAAGAACGGCAAGGGATCACAAAGCTCAACGGGAATGAAGGTATCGGGATCCTCGTCCGGAAAGAATCAGGAGCCAACACGGTTGAGGTCACACGGATTGCGCATGAAGTTCTTGAAGAAATCAGGAAGGAAAACCCGGGAGTGCAGCTCTTGGTCGTCACGGAGCAGGCAAAATACATTGAAGATGCCATCTCTTCAGTCCTCAAGTCGATAATCTTCGGAGGAATCCTGGCGTTTTTTATTTTGTATATCTTCCTTCAGGATTTGAAAACACCTGTCATCATCGCAGTGGTCATTCCTATTGCCATCATAGCCACGTTCAACCTCCTTTTCTTCAGGGACGTGACACTGAACATCATGTCTTTGGGCGGGCTTGCGCTCGGGGTTGGCATGTTGGTTGATAATTCCATAGTCGTCTCAGAGAGTATTTTCAGGCATACGACCCTCGGAAAGAGTCTCATCGATGCCGCGTTCATCGGCACCAAAGAAGTGGGAATGGCTGTCACGGCTTCCACCTTGACCACGATATCCGTGTTTCTCCCTGTTATCTATGTTCATGGAGTGGCCGGGCAGTTGTTCAGAGACCAGGCGTTAACTGTGACCTTTGCGCTTCTTTCCTCTCTTGTTGTTTCTCTGACTCTGCTGCCCATGCTGGCCTCAAGGAAATTCGAGTTTGAAAAAAAGTCAGAGGGAATAGATATTAAGGATGCAGAAGGAGAGAAGAAGGCTGTCGGGAAAAAATCTAAATTAATTTTTCTTCTCTACCCGTTCGTTTGGGCTTATAAAGGATTGAAATGGCTGCTGAAGTACGCGTTTAAAGGCCTTTATTTAGCCCTTAACTTCATATTCAGTTTTTTCCTTCAGCTCTTCCTTTTGATTTTCCATTACCTGAGCTTGCCTTTACGCTTTATTTTCAAGCGTGTCTTTAAAGGATTTAATTTCATCTATCAAAAATTCGCCGCTCGATACCATCAATTTCTCGTCTGGAGTCTGGATAATAAAGGAAAAGTTCTGGCCGTGTCATTCGCCGTTTTAATCCTGACGGGGCTCTTGGCGACTCAAATTCCCAGGGAGCTCATGCCTAAGCCTGAGGCCTCTTCGTTTGAGTTGAACTTGAGGACTTCCGTGGATTACTCACTCGAGCAGACTGTGGGAGTTGTCTCTGTTATCGAAAATTGGCTGGGAAACCAGGATTCTGTCGATAAGTATTTTTCACAAATTGGTGTCGTGAGTGGGATGGAGAGTCTTAATCCTGACGTCTCCCAGAATTCAGCCCAGATTTATGTGAAGCTTCATCAGGTCTCTCAAATGGATAGTGCGATCGAGGCCCTCCGAGCGAGACTGGAAGAATATCCTGATCTCAGTTTCTCCATCCTCAAAGAACAATCCACACTGGCACAATTCCTCGCTTTTTCAACGGCAGAGATTGGATTAAAAGTCAAAGGAGATGACCTCAACCGCTTAACAATAATAGCCGAGGAGCTTGTCACAAAATTGAAGGATATCAGAGGGATTGCAGATATAAACACAAATGTCGAAGAAGGAAAGCCTGAGTTTTTAATCCAGATAAAGAAGGATGCAGTCGAGAGATACCGCATCCCTCCGATGACTATAAGTCGGTACCTCGTGAATGCAGTCAGAGGCAGTCTCGCTTCTCAATTTAAACAGTTAGAGAAAAAATTTGATATCCTGGTTCGGATGGATGAAAAGACAAGAGGAAACATCGAGACGCTGTTGGATGAGCAGATTTTCTTTCAAGAAACGGCTATTCCTTTAAGGGAGCTTGTTTCCTATGAAATGGTTAGAGGACCGAAGGAGATTCGGAGAGAAAACCAGCAGAGGGAAGTCGTAGTGACGGCCAACCTTCGCGGGACAAAAATAAGCCAGGTGGTGCCGGAGATTCAGGAGAAGATCGACGGGCTTTCCCTTCCTTTCGGTTACAGGGTTGTCTTCAGTGGAGAACAGGAAGAGATGAACCGTTCTTTCAGGAGCCTGATTTTCGCTTTTAGCCTGGCTGTCCTTCTTGTGTACATGATCATGGCCGCTCAGTTCGAATCTCTGGTCCATCCCTTATTGATTCTGTTCACTCTTCCCATGGGACTCATAGGCGCGGTCTGGGCTCTGTATTTGACCGGCCAGACCCTCAGCGTGATTTCTGTGATCGGGATGGTGGTTTTAGCTGGGATTGTGGTCAACGATGCTATCGTGAAAATAGACTACACCAACCAGCTCAGAAAAAGAGGAATGGACAGAAGGGAAGCCATCCTGGAAGCGAGCCGGGTGAGGCTCAGGCCGATATTGATGACCACGGTCACGACCGCCTTTGGCCTTTTTCCCATGTCTCTGGGATTAGGAAGGGGCGCCGAGCTCCAGCAGCCCATGGCCATTTCCGTCATAGGAGGGCTCATGCTGGCGACGTTCCTGACATTGATCCTGATTCCTGTGGCCTACGAGCTTGCGGAGAAAAAGAAATCTCGGGTTAAAGCATGAAAATATTTATTGAACGACCGATTGCCACAGCCACCTTTTTTATCGCCATCCTCCTTCTGGGAGTCTACTCGTTTCTCAACCTTCCCTTTGAGTTCATGCCCAAGGAGGATTATCCGCGTGTGAGTATCTATACGGGCTGGAGTGGCGTGCCCCCGGAAATCATACAGGCTCAGGTCACCGCGCCTCTGGAAGAAGTGGCTTCCAGAGTCAAAGGAGTGACAAAGGTCACTTCGTCCTCTCGAATTAGCAGCTCAACGATTAATTTGGATTTTGACCCCAAAACCAACATGGAGTTTGCCACACTGGCTCTTCGAGAAGAGATATCCAGGATAAGGGATGACCTTCCGTACGGAGTCGATCCCCCTCTCGTCCAACCATATGTCCCTGAAGAATTCAGAGAAGATCCTTTCCTCAACTATTCCATTTCCGGGGACTACACTCTTCACAAACTGAGAGAGCTGGTCAAAGAGAGGATTGAATTTGGTGTTGGATCTGTAAAGGGAGTGTCTGACGTTATGGTCACAGGGGGCTCTGACCCTGTGATTAAAATCGGTCTGGATAAGGATAAGCTCAAAGCTTTAAATATTCATCCTGGGCTGATCTTTCAAGCCTTGAGTAACAGGAATCTGACCTTTCCGGTCGGAAAGATTCAGAAAGGAAACCAGGAATACATATTCAAGATTTCCACTTCGATCAAGAGCATAAGAGAGTTAGGCGAAACAGTCGTCATGTATTCCGGGGGGAATCCGGTCAAATTGAAGGATGTGGCTCATGCTTACCCTTCGTATGATGAGGTATACCGGATCAACAGAATAAACGGACAGCCCACGATCTCATTGACCGTATGGAAAGAAGCTGGAACGAGCACCCTGAAAATAGCGAAGGCGGTCAAGACGAAGCTGGAAGAGATCAAAAGCGGGCTGCCTCAAGACTTGGTCTTCAGGACGGTGGCCGACCAGAGTGAGGATATCCAGAAAAACCTGAAACATCTCTATTTAATAGTGGGGATCGTCCTTTTTGTCATTTTTATCCTTGTCTTTTTAATCTTGAGAAGCTTTAAGCCTTCACTCCTTGTTCTCTCCTCTATCGCTTTTTCCGTCTTGATCACTTTTAACCTGGTTTATTTCCTGAAGATTTCAATAAACATCTTGACTCTGGGAGGCTTGGCATTAGGCTTTGGCCTTTTCGTGGATAATTCCATCGTCGTCTTTGAGAATGTCCTGCGATACAGAGAAAAAGGAGCTTCCCCTGTCGAGGCAGCCATCAAGGGCTCTAAAGAGGTCTTCCTTCCAGTCCTGGCTGCGACTTTGACCACGATGAGCGTTTTCTTTTCTTTCGCTTATTTCACTGGCCGTCTGCAGCTTTTTTATCTGCCCCTGGCTATTGTCATCGCCTCTGCCCTTGCCGCTTCTTTGCTGGTATCATTTTCCCTGATTCCGGCATTGAGTCCCAGGTTGCTGAAGAAGGGCAGGAAGGAAAGAAAAGACTGGTTTCGGGAGACCTACGAGAAGGGCTTGAGGGTTCTCCTCCGCCATCCCGTTATAGTCATTCTTGTTATAGTTCTGGCGTTTTACGGAAGCTACAAGTGGTTCAAGGATGAAGTCTCGGTCGGAGACTGGTGGGGAGGGTGGACGGAACAGAGGCTTCGGGTCTATATCACAATGCCTCCTGGAACGCCCATTGAAAGAACAGATGAGGTCATTAAGAAATTCGAAGAAAGAGTCCTAGAAAAGAAATACGAGAAAAAAATGGAGACTCAGGTTTTTCCCGAAAGAGCATACATTAGCATAACTTTCTCCGCCGAAATAGAATTCTCATATCGACCTTATGTTCTTAAGGAAGAGTTGATCCAGATAGCCACGAATTTTGCTGGAATAAGTGTGGGAGTGTACGGATTTGACCCGCAGAGTTACTCGACATCTATGGGTTCGGGTCCCATGTGGGACTCGCGCATTGCATTTTTTGGCTACAATTTGAAAAAATTAAGCGAGATTACATCCGCTCTCGATCGAACACTGAAAAGGAATCCCCGGATCAAGGATACCAGGGTTGTATCCAACCTGTATGGGTGGGGATGGGGACTGGATACTTTCGAGTACATATTAAAGATAGATAAAGAAACCTTAGGGAAGTACGATATTGACCTTTGGTATCTTTATAGTCAGATCTCACCTTATATAAGCGGAAGGGTACGGAAGCTGCCCATAAAGATTAGCGGAAAAGAGATGGAGATTTCTATGAAATTTCCTGAGGCAGAGGAGACGGACTTGACGAAGCTTCAGGATACACTCATCCGGACTCGATCAGGAGAATTTCTGAGGCTAAAGGACGTCTCCACCCTGGAAGAAAGGCCTGTGGCCGGCTCAATAGACAGGGAGAACCAGCAGTTCAAGCAAACCCTGATGTGGGAGTTTAGAGGGCCGGCAAAGGCCGGACAGAGGTTCAAAGAAGCTATTTTTGCGAGGCTCGATCTGCCCCCAGGCTTCTCTGCCAGTCTAGAACAGGAATGGCGGATGACAGAGGAAGAAGAGAAACAAATAGTATTTGCAATAATCTTTTCCCTCATCATCATTTACATGATCCTGGCGTCACTGTATGAGTCCTTTATTCATCCCTTTTTCATCCTCATGGCTGTGCCTCTGGCGCTGATCGGAGTGTTCGTGGCTTTTGTCGTTGCCGATTATACCTTTGACTCTGCAGCTTATATCGGAGTCATCCTGCTCGGGGGGATTGTGGTTAACAATTCTATCCTGCTGGTTGACCATATCAATTTACGACGAAGGGAAGGCCTCTCCCTCCTTGATGCTGTTCTGAAGGGGGCGAGAGAAAGAGTCAGGCCGATTTTCCTGACCACGAGCACGACTGTCCTGGGGATGCTGCCCATGGTTTTATTCCAGGTTGAAGAAGGAAGAAGACATATCTGGTCATCACTGGCCCTTTCGGCGGTGGGAGGGCTCATCAGTTCCACGATTTTTATTCTGGTGGCCATCCCCATTTTTTATCTTTACGGAGACAGAATCCGAACCTGGACAATAGAAAAAGCGATGGAGCTGAAAAAAGCCTGGAAGAGGCTTTAAGGGGACGTTCTCCAAGGGGACACTTTATATCAATTTCCTCTGATTATGAAAAGAATAGGTAGCTCTTAAGTATGGTTTTTTTCTGCATGTAAAAAAAGTAATAATTTATTCATAAGGTGTCCCCCTGGGGAACATCCCCATTGTACACTATAAAACAAAAAGAGAACGTTTGTACGCGCTCAATAATTCAGTAACGTTTTTTAATGTCATTGCGAACGAAGTGCGGCAATCTCAGCATTGTGTCATTGCGAGCGAAGCGTGGCAATCTCAGCATTGTGTCATTGCGAGCACAGCGTGGCAATCTCAGCATTGTGTCATTGCGAGCACAGCGTGGCAATCCCATAAAATAATTATTTCAATTTTAAAATGACTTTACCTCATTCAAAAGACCTTCAAGTCTGTATCGAGCCATGTAAAGGAATTATCTTTATTATGATAATTTAACCTGAGGAGATTGCCACGCTGTGCTCGCAATGACACTTTTGCCTTCAATATCATCACCAAAAGTGTTGCCTAATTACTGAGCATAAAGAACAGGTCCCCTTTTTCTACTTTTTCTAGAGGGAACGTCCCCATTGTTTTACAAAGTTCCCGAATATTTTGATTTGAATCCTCGTTTCTGGTATAAAATAAATCCTTCAGAGGTAAAAAAATGGCGGTCTTATCGATCCCTGAGATCAAGAAGAAAATTCATACTTTTCCGAAAAAGAACCTGATACCTTTACCCACTCCCTTACAAAGACTGGAAAATCTTTCCCA
>CAZSGR010000136.1:0-9099 GCA_964606185.1 uncultured Eubacteriales bacterium | reverse complement strand
TGAAATTCAACAACCGGACAGCAGTGGGACAGGCCCCTTTTTATAAAGAAAGGGGTCAGGCCCTCTTCTCTTAGACATAAGGACTAAAAGGGTCAGTCGCCAAAAAAGGGGCCTGTCCCCTTTTTTCTTTGGGTCTGACTCCATTTTCTTTTTTTGGTAAAATAGACTTCGATGGCCCTTTATTATACAGGAACGGCAGGCTGGAGCTATAAAGACTGGGAAGGCATCGTCTACCCGGAGAAAAAACCACAGGGATTCCATCCACTCATCCTTCTGGCCCAGTACATCAATATCGTCGAAATCAACAGCACCTTTTACAGGCCACCTGCAATCCAGATGTCACTCTCTTGGATCAAAAGAGTAGGAAATTTTCCTGAGTTTCTTTTCTCAGTCAAACTCCATCAAGTCTTCACGCACAAAAGAAAAGAATTCACACAAAAAGATATAGATAATTTCAAATTTGGCATCGAACCGCTCCGAGCCAAAAACAGGCTTGCCGCTATCCTGATTCAGTTTCCCTGGTCATTTATCCACACGACCGCCCACGTTGAATATTTGGTCAATCTATTCAAATCATTCGCGGATTTTCCGCTGGCCCTGGAAGTGAGACATTCCTCCTGGGACACACCGAATTTCTATACACTTTTGACTGAACACAGTGTTTGTTTCTGCAACATCGACCAGCCGATATTCCGCAATTCGATTAAACCCAGTTCCATCAGCACCAATCCCGAATTTTCCTACGTCAGACTGCATGGACGAAACTACACGAACTGGTTCAAAAAAGATGCCGGCCGGGATGAACGGTACAACTATCTTTACACCAAAGAGGAGCTCGAAGACTGGATAACAAGAATAAAGGAACTGGGAAATCAAAGCAAAAAAGTCTTAGTCATCACCAATAACCATTACAGAGGACAGGCACTGGCCAACGCTCTCCAGATTAAAAACATGATCACGAATGAAAAACTGGATATTCCCTTCCCTCTTCTCAAACAGTATCCTGTCCTGAAAGAAATCGTTGAAAAAATTAGGAGCGGACAGCTCGACCTGTTTGAAGAAGAGGAGGAAGAAGAAAAAAAGGAAAAAGAGACCTAACCGCACAAATATTTTCAAATCAGGATTTCATAGAATTTAAAACGAAGAATGATTCCTCACTAATTAGATTATGTGGTTTTGAATTTCCAAAAGGCCTTCATGTATTTTTCTTCAAAATGTCTTTGAGTGCGTGTTCTGCTTCAGGATAGAGAAATCGATATCCGGCCTCGAGAAGCCGCTTGGGAGTCACTCTCTGACTTACTAAAAGCATCTCTTCTGCCATCTCTCCGAGGATAGCGCGAAGCATAAAACCAGGAGTGGGAAACCAGGAAGGCCGTCTCATAATCTTCCCGAGGAGTCGAGCCAGATCTTTCTGGAGGAGAGGATAGGGTGCGCTCAGGTTGAAAATACCTGTCAAATCCTCTCTTTTCAAAAGAAAGAGGATGGCATTCACCTCGTCTTCGATACGAATCCAGGAAAACCACTGATGACCGCTTCCCAACGGCCCGCCAGCAAAAAGGCGAAAGGGCTTCAGAAGCTGGAGAAGGGCTCCCCCCTCTGCTCCAAGCACCACACCGGAACGGATGATAACCCGTCGCACACCAAACGACTCGACTGCATGCGTTGACTGCTCCCACTCCTTGGCGACATTGGCAAGAAAACCTTCTCCGGAAGAAGAAGATTCATCAATCGAGTCATTGCCGCGCGTGCCGTAAAAACCGACAGCTGAAGCCTGAACGACAACTCGGGGCTTCACACTGGCCGATTCCACCGCCTCAACCACGGCCTTTCCGGCGTCCAGCCGGCTCTGGAGAATGGCCTGTTTTCTCCGGCGAGTCCAGCGTCCGGAACCAATATTCTCTCCGGCCAGATTAACGATGGCGTGGGCACCCTCCGCGTATTCCAGCCACTCACTGGCATTTGCACCATCCCACCTAGCCACTGTGGCCTGTGAACCGAAAAGCTTTTTCCCTTTCTCAGGATGACGGGAGAGAGCCACAACCTGATAACCTTCCCTCTCCAGACAGAAGCAGAGAGCCTTTCCAATAAATCCGGTCGCACCGGTGACTATGACTTTGTCCATTTCACCTCGCAGAAAATCAAAAGACGCTCCGTTTGACTGTTCTCAGCATTATCAGGAACAGTAAAAACATCTGCCTCCATTATTCCTTGAAACGGTTGATAAAGGCAAATTTGTCGAGGCTCAACCGAGCCGGTCTTTGCTTTTCCAATTCGACTTGCTTTTCTGAAAGAATCGGGCTGATCTCTTCAGAATGTTTCCCCACGATGATCAGGGTGATAACCTGATATTTTTCTGGAATCCCAAGGATCTTTTTCGTTTTTTTCGGGCTGAAACCCGCAATGGGATGAGCCACAAGGCCCAATTCAGTCGCCCTTAGAATCAGGAATCCAGCTCCAAGACCGCAGTCAAATTGGTGATACTCTCTGTCTCTAATGATGCAGTCGTCCTCTTTCTGACTGAAGACAGCTATGATCATAGAAGCCGAGTAGGCCCATTCGTTCCCCTTTGAAAGAGCCTCCCTCATATTCTTCAAACCTTCAGTATCATGGACAAAAATAAATCGCCAGGGTTGGTTGTTAAAGCAGGAAGGGGCCAGCCCGGCAGACTCTGCCAGATCCTTGATCAAATCCTCGGAGATTTTAACGGGCTCTAAAGAGCGGTACGCCCTTCTATCGTTTATGGCCTGGATAACATCCATCTTTGCTCTCCTCCTCTTTATTTTTTTAACTCGAGTAAATCGTTCAATTTTGCCACTCTCTCCATCTCTCTCAAAGAGAGGGGTGTTTTATCCTGGCTGTATACTCCCACATTCTCTTCAAAAGTCGCTTTCTCAGAGTTTTTATAAAATATCCCCAGGGGAAATTTTTCCTTCTCAAGGGCCTTCTGGAATGCACTCATCCGGTCAGCGAAGTCATGGGAATCTTCCAGATAATAGGTATGGTCTTTAAACCAGGTGTGAGTGTTCACTTTGTTAAAGGAAACACAGGGATGAAAGATGTCCACAAGAGCGAATCCTTTGTGGGTTATAGCTTCTTTGATGATCTCCTTTGTCTGCTCGATATCTCCCGCATATGCCCGGGCCACGAAGGAGGCATCTAGAGCGACGGCCACTGCAATCGGATTAAACGGTTCGAGGAAAACGCCCTTGACCTGGACAGGTGTCTTAAAACCCAGTTGACTCGTGGGGGAGGCTTGCCCCTTTGTCAACCCATACACCATGTTGTTGTGGACGATAGTCGTGATATCGGGATTTCTCCGGATAGCATGAATAAAATGGTTCCCTCCTTCCCCGTACATGTCTCCGTCACCGCTTTCCGCGATGACCGTAAGCTCTGGATTAACGGCTTTTATGGCTGTGGCAGGAGGGATAGCTCTTCCATGAAGTCCATTAAAAAAATGGGTTTTAAAATAATGGGGGATCTTGGCGGCCTGTCCAATTCCGGAAACGAGGACAAGTTCCTGAGGCCCTATGCCGAGTTCAGCTAAAGCCATCTTCAGCGTTTTGAGGATACTGTAATTCCCGCAGCCCGGACACCAGGCTATATCAATATCGCCCCTATCATAGATCTGAGTATTCATTTTTCATCTCCTCATTGAATGTGTATCTGAATCTTATCTACGAGTTCCTCCACAGAAAAAGCCAGCCCATTATACTTCAGGATTTTTGTCTCGATATCCATCCCCGTGAAGAGCTTTATCAGCTTTCCGAATTGAGACGTCGCATTGTTTTCAACAATGATAGTCTTCTCGGTCTTTTTGAGGTATTGCTTTGTCTCTTCATGCAGAGGATAGACCTGTTTAAAATGGAGGAATGAAATATCTTTCCTATCCAATTTTTCCAGCGCTTCTTTGATGACTCCATAAGTCGAGCCCCAGCCGACGATCAAAATTCTGTAATCTCGATTCCCGGAGAGCTCTGGAGGAAGCACATCTTTTTTTATGGACTCAAGCTTTCTCAGCCTTTTCTCCACCATTTTTCCCCGTAAATCCAGGTCCTCGGTGATGTGCGCTTCCTGGTCGTGCTCATCACTATCTACGCCCACAAGCCCTTCTCCAAACCCGGGAATCGCACGGGGAGAGATTCCATTCCCGCTCAATTCGTACCGTCTGTATTCCTTGTCGCTCTTAACGATGTGTTTTTCAACTTTCATTCCCTTGAGGTCAAAAATTGGAACATTCGAGTATGAATCCATGAAATACTGGTCCGTGAGGATGAACACGGGAATTTGAAATTTATCCGCAAGGTTGAAGGCTCTTTGAGTGAGGGAAAAAGCATCTTCGAGTTTACCGGGTGCGAATATGATGCGGGGAAATTCTCCATGACCGGAATAGAGGGCAAGCTCCAAGTCTGCCTGTTCAGTCCGTGTGGGCAAGCCCGTTGCCGGGCCCGGCCTTTGAGCGAGATGAATGACGACTGGCAGCTCAAGCATCCCCGAAAGGCTCACACCTTCCGTCATGAGGGCAAAGCCGCCTCCGGAAGTGGTGACCATAGCCCGCGCTCCTCCGTATGAAGCTCCCAGGGCCATGTTGATGGCGCTGATCTCGTCCTCTGCCTGTTCCACAATGATATCAAACTCATTCATCTGATGGGAGAGAAAGACCATCACTCCTGTGGAGGGAGACATGGGATAGGAGGAAAGAAAATTACATCCCCCGGCTAACGCACCCAGGCTTATAGCCTCAGCACCGTTGAGAAGAATATCCTCCCCGACCGCGCTCTCTCTCCACGACTTCACATCGGTCCTTTCCGAATCCAGAAGTCCTTTTCCTATCTCCCAGCCTTTTTGTATGGCCTCAAGATTTTTCTTGATGATGTCCCTGCCCTTTGTTGCGAAATATTCCGTGATAAAACCCGTGAGGATGTCTTGTTCAACCTGGAACAGGCCTAAAACCATCCCCGCCGCAATGATATTCACAAAAATTTTGCCTCCGATATCAGATGCCATTTTGGAGAGTGGAATGGGAATACACTGACTCCCGTTTTGCTGACAATCTTTGGAAATCATCTCCTCATCACCCAGGATAAAAGACTGGTGGGATATCCTTCTCTCAACATGTTTCAAGGCTCCCTCATGAAAAGGGATCAAAATGTCTATCCTGTCCACGAAAGCAGAAACTCGGCTTGAAGCCACACGGATTTCAGTCGAGTTGTTCCCCCCTCTGACCCGGGACATGTATTCTTTTGTGGCAAACACGTGAAACCCGGAGAGCTTCAAGAGCCGCACAAGGATCCTTTCCACGGTTTGAATTCCCTGGCCAGCCTGTCCACAAAGAATGACAGACACATCTTTTTTATCTAAAGCGATGGGGCTTTCCATTTGACCCTCCCGAATTCTTTGATTAGCTTCTGTTTAAAGATGAGATTTTATTATTCCAGTATAAAGGCAGGAATTCAAGAGATAATTCTTAGATAAAATATCACTTTAGTAGCCATTATGACCCTGGCCAAAAAGTTGTTTCCCCCATCGCTGAGCATGCGTTAAATCTCTCTAATACATAAGAATTCGGAAAATCCTCAGAAAATAACTTTGTTACTGAAATGAATTTTTGAAACTTTGCTAGCTGTTTGCACGTATTATGTATTGAATTTTATCCCAATTTCGATGAGAATGGAATTCTATAGTTAAACTTCATAGAAATATGAGAAGTCTAACTGAATGAATAGAAAAAAAAGGAGCCCCTATGAAAAAACTTGAATCAATCCTAACCCTGTCAGCTTTCCTGCTGGTTCTTTTCACCGGAGCTGTCTTGTGTCAAGAGGCAAATTTGAGCGGCACGTGGATTGGAGAAACGACAGTCCCTGACGATCCAGAACCGGATAAAGTGACCCTCGTCCTTGAAAGAACGAACGGGGAATACAAGGGAAAGGTAACTGATGCATTCGGATTCGCCATGGAGTCTGAACTCAAGGATATTGAATTTAAGGATAATAAGCTGACTTCTAATTTCCTTATTTTCAACGGGGAAGCGTACGTGAAGGTTTCTTTCGAACTGGCAGTCGAAGGGGATACGATGAAAGGCTACTGGCAATCAGAAGATGGAGACTCAGCACCAATAGAGTTGCACAAGCAAAAATAAGAGTTTCAGCCTTAATTATTCAATTTCTTCTGAGAACAACATATCTAAATTATCATTTCCGAAGACCGGATTAGATCAAGGACAAATCAGCCCGCAAGTTATGACAGAGATGGGTCTGTTATCATGTAGGACTGTCAATAGGGTCTGAGAAAGGAACAGTTGAAAACCTTCGGCCTCCCGCCGCCATCCCGCCTCACTTCCCCTCTCAGGTAGCAGGCCGGCGGAGAGCCAAAGGTGAGGCATTTCGTCTCCCCCACTCCCTCCAGGAGGCCGGTCTCATCCTCAAAAAGAAAGAAATACCTCCGGCCGCGCCTCACCGCCTTCTGGCGGGCATCCACCACCCGGACCACAAGCTCCACTTCCTGCCCCGCGCAACCGGCCAAATCCTTTATCCGCAGAGGGGGCCTTTTTCCCTCGAAGAGGGAAAGGGAATCTCCCCCAGGGTCGAAGCCGAGCGAGTCGATGAGCATCCTCTCCTTCTGTTTCGGGTCGATGTCCGAGACTTCCTCCATATCCTCCAGACCTTGAAAATAGCGAAGAACCTGCCGTGTCCTCCTGGGCTCGAGAGAGTCGAAGACCCCTGATTTAATGAGGGAGAGGAGTTCAGCTCTTGTCAGAGTTACCCGGCAGAGGAAGTCTTCCACGGAAAGATACTCCCCGTCTTCTCTCCCTTTGATGACCTTCTCCGCCGTTTTTAGAGCCAGCCCTTTGATTGATGTCAAGCCGACCCGAATGCTCTTCCCCTCCACTTTGAACTGGTAGTCACTCCGGTTGACATCCGGTCCCAGGATCCGGATGCCCCTTCTCTTGGCCTCCTCGATGTATTCCGCCAGCCCATAGTAGCCGCCTCCGGCATTGAGAACAGATGCGAGATAGGGAACCGTGTGATGAGCTTTCAAGTAGACGGCCTGGTAAGCCATGCTGGCGTAGGAAGCGCTGTGGGCCTTGTTGAAGGAGTAGGAAGAAAATTCCTCCATGACTTTCCACAGCTTCTTGACCTCGCCCGGCGTATACCCTCTCTCCCCGGTTTCTCTGAAAAACCGGCCCTTCAGCTGCGCGCCCACCGCTTTGGCTTTAAGAGCCCGGCGGAGAACGTCTCCCTCTTCCGGGGGCATCCCGGCCACCCGATCGGCGATCTGCATCACCTGCTCCTCGTAGAGGAGAAGGCCTCCGGTCTCGGGGAGTATTCGATTCAGGAAACCATCCCGGGACACGGGCCTCCCTTCCCGACCGCGGAGAAGGGCTTCCTTCATGCCGCTCTCGGTCGGGCCAGGCCGGATAAGGGCTAAAGCCTGGGTCAGCTCGTAAACATTCTCCGGCTTCATCCGGCGAAGGAGGTTCATCATGGCCGGGCTCTCCACCTGGAAACAGCCTATGGTTTGGCCTTCCCTCAGTAGACTGTAGACTTTCTTATCCTGAGGAGGGATACTCCTGATGTTCAGGATCTTTTTGGTCTCGGAGATTGCGGCCAGCCCCCTCACCGAAAGGAGGTCAAGCTTGATCAACCTCAGGTCTTCGACAGCATCCCGGTCGTAGTGAGACATGACGTAGCCTTTGGCCGATTCTTCTAAAGGAAGATACCGGTCCGCGGGAGCAGGGGTCAGGAGCACTCCTCCCACATGCAGGGAGTTCTCGCAGTAGACATGACTCAGGTCAGAGGCGGCCTTCCATATTTCCGCATAGCCGGCAAGGGGTCTGTCTTTCTTCAGGAAATCGGGTCCGGCGAAAAAAGGGGCTTTCTTGCTCAGGGACCGGGCTTCTTCAGGGGGGAGGCCGAACGCACGGGCTGTCTCATACAGAGCGGAACGGGCCCGGAAGTCTTTCAGGCTGCAGACAAAGGCGGCCCCTGTGCGGCCCTGGCCGTATTTCTCCATCACGTAGGAGAGAACCTGGTCTCTCTTCCGGGAATCAAAATCCAGGTCGATATCCGGCGGGTCATCCCGGCCCTTGTTCAGGAACCTCTCGAAGTAAAGGTCATACTCGATGGGGTCGATGCGGGAGATATCCAGAAGATAGGCCAGGAAAGAGGACGCGCCCGACCCCTTGAGGTTGTGGAGGATGCCGTTGCGCCGGGCGAATTGAACCACGTCATAGACGATGAGGAAATAGGGGGCAAACCCTGATTTTTCGATCACAGCCAGCTCACTCTTGGCCCGCTGCCTCGCGCGCCAGCTCAGGGTTTTCAGATTCCTTAGCTTCTCCATCACGACGTCTTTCAGGGTTAGGGGAAAAAGGTCTTCGGGAAGAGGAGGCACGATGTCCTCGAAGGAAAACTGACATTTCTCCGCCACCTCGAAAGTCTTCTTGAAGGTTTCTTCGGCATCAGGGCCGAATTTCTTGAGAGCCAGGGTTTCCTGGTGCGGCCCGAAAAGCCCTATCCTGCCTTTGAGCTTATCTCTCTCCGGAGGGAAGGGGATCTTCTTCTGGATGGAATGGAGGAGAATCAACCTCTCGGGCTTTTCGATGAATTTCAGGGGATTGACCCATACCAGAGGGAAATCGTGGCTCTGGGTCAGCGTGAGGGCCTTCTTAAAGTTAAAAAAATCAACACCGAGGTAAAAATCTTCTCCCGGCGCAGGGATTAACGCTTCCGGAAAGCCTTCGTCTCCCGCCTGAGGGATGAAGATCGTCACCAGCCCCTCTGTGGTTTTTATCTCTCTCCGGTTAAAAATCTCCATCAGGTTCCAGTACCCTTCTCTACTCTTGACGAGAAAGAGAAATCTCTTCCCCTGGATTTCCATCTCACAGCCAAAGAGCGGGGTGCAGCCATTCTCCAGGGCTGCTCTCTTCCATTCCCCCCAGCCGTAGATATTCTCCACATCTGTCAGGGCGGCAGAAGAGAATTTTCTCCGGCAGACCCAGGAAGGAAGCTCCTTTAGAGTGACACTTCCTTTCCCTTTGCTGTAGACCGAATGAACTCTGAGAGGTATGTACATTTTCTGTATATAGGGAACGTCCCC
>CAZSGR010000135.1:0-9102 GCA_964606185.1 uncultured Eubacteriales bacterium | reverse complement strand
TTGTCTTTCAGACTGTGAAGGCAGCCCTGGCCAATCCGGTTCAATCCTTGAGGTATGAATAAGCTTTCCTCTCCTAGCCGCACAGAGACTCGCACGCATACTCTTTCATCTCTTCACCTGAAATCAAAAGTTCCTGATGGATAGAATGAGGCGGAGAAGGACGCTCGTCCAAAATTCTTTAGAGAATCCGGGGTGGCTTTCTATCGATGGACGATGAAGAATCTATTCATTCGCTGATTCTTGTTCGCTGAGCTAGATACACCGCTCTGGCCTCCGAATGATAAAACAGGATGATCGAAGCGACAATCCAGATAACTAAATTTGCGGATTTACTATTGCCTCGTTCTATTTCAATTCTTTTGGTTTAAGGTCCTCAATTATTTTTGCATCCACCCAGTATACATCTCCAAAACCATTGCCAATAGTATTAGCCTGATTTTTAATTTCAGGAAGACTGAGTCTCTGTTCAAAGAATCGTTTTCCAATACGACGGCTGCTGACAAAAAATAAATACCTGCCATCAAAGGAAAGCTTAGGAAACCGGTCCTGACTCCGGAATGTTCCTAATTCCTTTGCCATACTGATCGGAGCACTCCAGGTACTGTCTTTTCTTTGAAAACTAATACATATGCTTCCTTCATCAGACTCAAACAGAAGATAACTTTCATCCGGGGCAATAAATGGCCAGTTTTCATAACCCTTGGTATTGATGGTGCTGCCCAGATTCTCCGGCTCTAAAAATCGCCCATTCACAAAACGGGAGCGGTAAATATCGGATGCTCCAAATCCTCCCTCCCTCCAGGAAGCAAAGTACAAGTTCCCATTATCGCTGATTGACGGTCCCCTCTCCCATTTGGAGGAGTTGACTACCCATCCCAGGTGTTCAGGCTCTTCCCACCCGTTTTTATTTCTTTTCACAACCCATAAATCCAAGTCCCCTTTGTATTCACCGTCTTTTTGAGCTGGCCTATGGGATTCAAAATAGAGATTTTCCCCATTGCGTGTAAATACGGGATTACCATCTGTATATTGACCGGAAAAAGGTGCAACCTGCGGTGCTTTCCATATACCGTTTTCCAATTTCATACAAACAATCACCTGGGGACCAAAAAAATTGAAAAATACAGACCAGTACACCTCCTTCCCATCGGGTGAAAAAGCAGGGCTGCTGTGCTCGTGATAGTGCGTGGTGATAATACCAGGAGCGAAAATCTCCGGCGTCATACCCGGCGGATTTTGTCCGAGGTAGGGGCCTTTGAGAATAGGAAATTCATCCTGTTGAGCGGTATAACTGAATACAATGATGAGAGAAAATAAAATTCCGACATAAATTGCTTTAGGTTTCACGGTTTTTCTCCATCATTTCAATTCTTTTGGTTTAAGATCTTCAATGATTTTTGCAGATACCCAGTAAATATCGCCTCCGGCACTGAAAAAGAGATACTTCTCATCAGGGGAAAGCATGGCATAGCCTGTCTTTTCGTGAATTTTATTTCCCATATTTTTCGGTGTAGTCCAGGTTCCATCCTTTTTTTTAAAACAGATCCATAGGCGACATTCGCCTGTTTTGGGTCTATTCTCTGAATCAAAGATGAGGTAGCTCTCATCTGATGCGATGAAGGGATGGGCGTCCCAGTATTTTGAGAGAACAGGTGGACCGAGGATTTCTTGTTCCTGATATGAACCATCCACAAATCGGGATTTTGCAATGCATGCTCCGCCTTCTCCCTTAGCCGTATAAAACAGGGTTCCATTGCGCGATGACGTCACGTACATTGCGAAGAAATTGAGTGGTTGTGGCTCACTCCAATCATCACTCGTCTTTTCAATGAACCAGGTTGAGTATACAACCTGGCCATTATCCGAGGGTCTCATGGACCCCCAATAGAGTCGTTTCCCGTCATGAGAATAAAATGGCTCATGGTCTAGATACTTTCCAGAAAAGGGCGCCACCTGGGGATTTGTCCATCCATTTTCTGCTTCTCTCGTGATATAAATAGTGTACTTGTATCCCCCGGTATCTCTGGCAAAATAAAATGACTTTCCATCGGGTGAGAATGTGCAGCTGAATTCACTCATATCTGTTGAGACAATACCGGGAGCAAAAATCACTGGATTCATTCCTGGCGGTTTCTGACCGAGATATGGGCCTTTGAGAACGGGGAATTCATCCTGTTGAGCATGACTACTGAATATTAATAGAAGGGATAAGAAAATTCCGACAAATATTGCTCTATATTTCATTGGTTGTCTCTCCTACTTCAATTCTTTTGGTTTAAGGTCCTCGATGATTTTTGCATCCACCCAGCAGAAATCGCTGCCGCCCGAGACTCTCAGAAAAAATAAATATTTCCCGTCAGGAGTGACGGAAGGAAACCTTTCGGTAGCACCAGTATTTATTTTCGGACCGAGATTTTTCGGTTCAGACCAGGAACCGTCCTTCAGTTTATAGCAGATATAAAGATCGGCTCCTCCGTAACCTCCGCCTCCAAATGATTCCATGATCATATAGCTCTCATCAGGAGCAATGAAGAGAGCTAAAATCCTCGCACCGGTATTTAATGATATATCAAGCTTGACAGGTGTTTGAAAAACACCATTTTTCTGTTTTGAGCTGAACAATTCCATACTGTGCCGAAAATACAAAGTTCCCTGCTTTGAAATGCTCAGCACAGATTCACCTTGGTCCGAATTAATAATATCATCCAATGGTTTTGGCTCCGACCACACTTTGCCTTTCCTTTCTACAACCCAAATATTCCTGTCACTGCTTCCAGCGCTCTCATTTCTGGGCCGGGAGGAAGTGAAGTAGAGTTTTTTCCCGTCATAAGAAAAGACGGGACTTCCGGCATGGTATTTTTCTGAGAAAGGGCCGAGCTTTGGGGCCGTCCACCTGCCTTTTTCTTTTTTCATGGTGACAATGTCATAAAATCCGAATTCCGTGAAATCTGATGACCAGAATATTTCTGTATAATCGGGAGAAAATGCCAGGCAACTGTGTTCAAAATGTTCCTGTGCGGAAACTATCCCGGGAGCAAATATCACCGGATTCTCCTCTGGAGGTGTTTGGTCAAGGTATTTTCCTCTTATTTTTGGAAACTTCCATTCCGACGCATCGGCACCTTTCTTTGCCAATAATTCAACAATATGGTCATGTCCCTTTTCCCTCGCAAAATGAAGAGGGGTTTTTCCGTTTTTCGTTTGAATATCAATATCAGCATCTTTCTTCAGAAACAATTCAACTATATCCTTATAGCCGCCTCTAGCTGCGATGTGGAGGGGGGTCTGTCCATAAATGTTCGCCGCTTCTGGAGTTATTCCTTTTGACAAAAGCAGTTCTGCAAGCTCAGTAATGCCTCCTTCTGACGCACTATGGAGCAATGTATCCCCATTTTCTGTTCTGAGAAAGAAATCAACTTCCTTTTTTAATGCGATATCCGCAATTTTTTTTATTCCACCGGATGCTGAGATAAAAAGCAGTTGAGTGAAGTTTTGATTCTCCAGGTTTATCTCACCGCCTTTTTCAATCAGGAGTTCTGCAATCTCCTTCTGCTTTCCGATAACTGCAAGATTAAGCGGTGTGTACCCGTTTCCTGTTCTGGCATTAATGTCTGCCCCGTTTTCAAGCAGCAGTGTAATGACTTCTGTTTTTCCTCCATATATAGCCGCCATATGCAGAGCTGTCGCTCCACCTCTGTTAAGGTTGACATCCGCCCCATTTTCAAGAAGGAATTTCACAATATCAGTCTGCCCAGTCTGCGCGGCCATTTCAAGAGGAAAACGTCCCGTTGAATTCCTTGAATTGACAAGATCCGGATTTTCCTTAATCATTTTTTTTATGGTTTCCAGATCGCCGTTGTAGGACGCTAGAAAAATGTCCTGCGCATGGGCAAGATTAAAAAAGAAAAAAAACGGAATTAAAACGATTGCTTTTGCGATTGATTTCATAATAAATTCCTTTCATTTGAAAATATCTTGAATATCCATCAGACGATATTTGCGAAAATACAACAATATCAACAAAAGAATGGCTATTCGAAAGAAAATTCCGATTAAGCCACCTTCTGGTCCGTAGCTTCCACCATTCCATATCGTATCTTTAATTTCAGTTTGAACTACAATTGAATCATATTTATGTCCGCTAACAGGATAACCATAGATAAACTGAAAAGTATTCCACGAAAAATGAAGTGCCCACGGAAACCAAATGTTCTTTGCGCCTAAAAAAGCAATTGTATAGATGGCTCCTCCCATGGCATTGCTCAGAATTGATAAAAGGCTTACACCCTCACCCGTCGCATGACCCAATCCGAAGACTATCGCTGCCAATAGGATGACTTGCCAATTCTTTTTTATTAGCACTGAGAGACCATTTACTAACAATCCACGATTAATCAATTCCTCTATGAATGACGCTATGAAAAGAAAGAGTATGAACTTAAAAAAAACAGATTTCGGCAGATTCATATCTTGAATTTTGATGAAACCAAAAGACAAATCTGCGAGGAAAATGAAGGATACGGTAATCCCACAAATGAGTAAAGCGGCTGTGATATCAAGAATGGTCTTGTTGTCAAAAGTGAATCCAATTTTTCGCATGGGGCGAATTTTGTTTTTAATCCAATGAAAAATCGCTATGCAGATTAAGGAGAATGTAATGACATAGCTCAAGTATTCGATTGTTTTCATGTAGTCGAACTCAACATTCCTGAACGGTCGTATCTATCCATCTTTTCCATTAGCAATAAACATGCCAGAAATATCCAGGGGGATATTATAAAGCGCTAAAAAAAATGTTTCATTTTTTGACATTTCATGTTCGAAGACGAACACAAGACGATATCCCCCCTAACAAATTTGTGGCAGAGAACGATCCAGATTCCCTTGCTTTAGAATCCTGTCTTATCTTTCTTTCGAGCGGAATTCACTCGTATTTCTGGATATAGACCGGATTGGTTCTTGCTTCCCCAGAGGTCTGCAAAGCGTCGGATTTGTAGATTGCAGAGAATAAACTAGAAATTTTTAGCTTTCGCTCGAATAAAATTCTTATAGTTCAGCTTTCTCTTCTATTTTTCGATCAAAATTGGTTTGCCAAGCCCGAGTTTCTCCAGAGGTTTCATCTGCGTAGCTCGATCACCGACAACAAGATAGATCATCCGGTCCGGATTGATGTACCTATTGGCCAATTCCTTATGCTTTTCTGGTGTTAAATTCTCGACGAATTCTTCCCGCTGTTTGATGTAATCGAACGGACGATTATACGTCGCAATATTGTTCAGCATCCCCAGTAAACTTCTCAGAGTTTCAAAGTTTCGGGCATTGGATTTGACCAGAGCGTCTTTGGTGAACTTCAAATCTTCAGGAGCGATTCCCTCCCTGTACTTCAACATCAAATCTCTGAAAATTTGGACTGATTCCAGTGTGGCTGGTGACTGAACCGATGAGGACGCAACAAAGGGGCCTGGATTGAGAGAGCCGCTGAAGCTTGTGCGCGCTCCGTAGGTGTAGCCTTTCTCCTCCCTCAAGACCAGGTTCACAAATCCGTTGAAGCTTCCTCCCAGCTTGTAGTTCATGACATAGGCGGGGTAATAATCCGGATCCGTAGCGGGCATGGAAAGATTCCCGATGTAAATAACTGACTGACGAACTCCAGGAATATCCACGAAACAAACCTTGGATTTTTCAAGAGGCGCCGGAAGCGTATATTCCGGGAACGTCACCTCTTTGGAAGACCATTTCTCTTCGAGAGATTTGAACGTTTCGACCGCTTCTTCTTGAGAAATATTGCCGACTACAGCCACATGTGCTAGGGTGGGAGAAAAGCTCTTTTCGTAGTAGGCTTTCAGGTCATCTATAGTAATGGCCTCTACGGATTCCACTGTTCCTAGAGTCGGAGTACTGAAAATGTGTTTATCCCCATAGATAAGCTTGTTGAAAACATTTCGAGCAACGGCTGTCGGGCTGACCTTGCTCCTGTTGATATTTTCCATAGTCTGTTTTTTAATTCTGGCGAATTCTTTCTCATCCCAACGGGGCTCCAACAGGATTTCTTCCACAAGCTGATAGACATCGTTTAGCTTGGAGGATAAACAGTTCACCGACACTATGATGGCTTCGCGGCCGGTGTACATATAAATATTGGCGCCTAACTCATCGATGGCTTCTTCCAGTTCTATAGGAGTTTTGTTCTTCGTCCCTTCCATCATCATATCGGTTATCAGATTGGCCAATCCGACCTTGTCCATGTCATCCAGGAGCTGTCCGCCTTTGATGGTCATAGAAAACTGAACAAGAGGCAGTTCCGTGTGCTCGATTCCAAAAATCTTCATTCCATTGGTCAACTCGTCCTTCCAAATGGTTGGGAGTGTGATTTCGGGATCAGGGCCTATTGGCGGCTCAACACTGCGGTCGAATGAGGTCGGGATTCGTTCTACCTTGAATTCCTCCACCGGCCTTTCCGCGGCAATCTTCTCAGCCTCCACAGCCTCCTCGGTAATGGTGAAAGGCTCTGAGCCTTCGACAACCAGCTCTGTCTTCCCTTTGGGAACAAAACTTGTCATGACATAGGGTTTGTCTTTGATGTATGTCTCATAGATCCGCAGAATGTCTTCTTTTGTAACGGCCTTGATTTTTTCGAGATCTGTGGTGACATATCCCGGAGAGCCAGCGTATTCGTTGTATTGGGCGAGTTGGAATGACTTGTAAAGAATACTGGACATGCCGTTGTAAAATTGTGTTTCAAGTCCTGCCTTTATGCGCTCCACATCCTCCTCAGTGAAGGATTCAGTCTCTAGCTTTCGGAAACTTTCTGCAATCGCGTCCTTGACATCGTTGAGATTGACATTCGGGAAGGTCCGGATTCGGATCCGGAACTCTCCGGCGATCTCATTGCTCATCTGGAATCCAGAGACAGAAGGCGCCAGCTTTTTCTCTTCCACGATGACATTGTAAAGAGGTGCTTTTTTCCCGTATGAAAAAAGCTGCCCCAGAAAACTCAAGGCATAGGCGTCCGGATGATACTCTTCAACAGTAGGAATAACCATATTCAACTCGGGCGCGTTGGCAAAGTTGTCCTCCCAGTAGGCCATCTTGATTTTATCCAGTGTAACAGGCTGGGGTTGGGGATCGTCGAAAGTTTCTCCCGATTCTATTTCGCTATAATATTTTTCGATCCACTGTTCTGTCTGATTCCGGTCAAAATCTCCTGCGACAACCAGGGTGGCGTTACCGGGACGGTACCACTTCTGATGGAATTCATGAACATCCTTTAAAGTTGCCAGGGTCAGGTCCTCCATCTCTCCGATCACTGTCCAGTTGTAGGGATGCCCCTCAGGATAGAGCAGCTTTCCGATGATATGCGATGTGTAGCCGTACGGCCGGTTCTCTCCCTGTCTTTTTTCGTTCTTGACTACATTTTGCTGATTGGCAAAGCTTTCTTGAGTGATCGTGGGGGTCAAAAAACCCAACCGGTCTGCCTCTAGCCAAATGACCATTTCTAAGGCGTTGTTGGGGACAACCTGGAAATAAATCGTGCCGTCCCGGCTTGTCCCTCCATTCAGAGTTCCACCGGCTGCCTGGATTTTCCTGAAAAACTGGTCCTGTCCGACATGCTGGGATTCCTGGAACATCATGTGTTCGAACAGATGGGCAAAGCCTGTGCGCCCTGGGATTTCACGGTTGGACCCCACATGGTACTGAACAGCCACAGCCGCGATGGGATCGGATCTGTCCTCATGAAGGATGACTTCCAGACCATTGGCAAGTGTGTACTTCTCATAATCGATCTTGAGTTCGGCTTCTTTCTGCTTGCACGCGAGTGGAACCAAAAGGCAAAGCGCTAAAATGAAAATTAAAGCTCTCAATCTTGTATGCATGATTCCCTCCTTTTTAATTTTTCTATTTCCCTAAGGAATACATTCCTCCCACGAAGAATTTTTATTCTATCTCTAAAAAAAAATAAAGTAAAGATTCAGGACGATCCGGCCGGATTGAGGGAATGGATGCTTATTTTTCTTCTTTTTTCTCCATTTTGTTCCAATCAGGGGGAGTGACACCCCAAAGATGTTCGACGAAAAAGTCCCGCCGGCGTCTTTCTCCGTATTCACCATCCGATGAGTGTCCCATTCCGGGAAGCACCAGGAGGTCGAAGTCTTTTTTCGCCTTGATGAGAGCATCGACGGCCTTGAGTGTCGGCTCGGGAGCCACATTAGTATCCACTTCACCAACGATCAGCAGAAGCTTGCCCACGAGTTTGGGGGCGTTGGTGACGTTGGACTGCTCCGCTCAATTTCTCATCAATATTAATTAAGAAAAATAAAACTGATTATTTCTTTTTTTTCAGTCCAAGTTTTTCTTCAATATCCAGATTGACTTTCCAACCAGGACAATCAATTGACGGAAGCCAGGGTTTGATATCCAGAACGGGCGTTTTGTCAAAAGCGTCAATGCCGCTCACATGGAGGATATTGCCTTCAACCTTTTCAAGCTTGATGACGCTCAAACCGAGAGGGTTCGGACGATTCGGAGATCTTGTGGCAAATAATCCAAAAGAACGCGAACTGTGGGGTGGCCGAACCGGAGTATGCCAGCCTTTGGAAAGATGCATATGATAGATAACGATGATGTATTCAAATTTCTCAAGCTCCCTCAGAGCCTCCTGATATTCCGGATACACTTCTATCTTCCCTTTATTTTCAGGCTGAAGGATTCCCTGCCTCGGAGCTCTCGTTTGACGGGTTAATTCAGTGTGGAATAGGCCAATGGGGTGATAGACTATTTTCATGGAGTCCTGTTTTGTCTGTTCTTCAGGCTGGGGGGTTCTCGCCAATAATGGAACAGCGCATCCGCTCAGGATTAAGACGATCAGGCTCAGATAAGCCATTTGTTGAAATAACCAGTGTTGACTCATTGTTTTATTCTCCTTTTTCACTCAAACCGGGAAAACTCTATTTCTATTATCCCAAAATCCTCCTATTTCTGAAAGCAAATAGAAACAGGTGCATGCGCTCAGTAATTCTGTAACACTTTATGGATGTCATTGCGAGTGCAGCGCGGCAATCTTCTATGATGATGTGATGCAAGTACTTTTTTCTTCTCCTCCAT
>CAZSGR010000134.1:0-9160 GCA_964606185.1 uncultured Eubacteriales bacterium | reverse complement strand
CTCATCGGAAAAAGTCCACAACTCATTCCTCTCGATTCAAAATCTTATGGAGCTCTGGCTATACGGCCCTCCTATTCTGTCTTGGAAAACAGAAAGGCCAAAAAGATTGGATTGGATGAGTTCTCCCATTGGAAAGACGCTTTAAAGCAGTATTTAGAAAAGAAAGGATATATCACTGAATTAACAAATTAGCCTGATAAATTCAGCTTAATCAGAGGGGAAAGCATTCCAAATGTGTATCTTTCTTTTTTTTTGTATGATTACAGTCCTTTGAGTTTATTTAAAATATCTTGAGGGAGGGAGCGAACCTCAGCCTTAGAATTTGTTGCGATGTGGACTGTATAACCGGTAGCAATCGTTTTTTTATCCTTTTTAGTCAATAATTCATAAGCAAAAACGACTTTTTTAGGGGAAATCTCCTTTAAAAACACTCGAATGAGGAAAGTTTCATCGTAGCGAAGCGGTCTCTTGTACCGGCAAAAAGCTTCGGCCACTACTAAATAATAGCCCTGGTCTTCGATACTTTTATAAGGGATGTTTTTTTTGTGGCAGTATTCCGTTCGTCCTATCTCGAACCACTCGAAATAATTTTTATTATGAGCCACCCCCATACGGTCAATCTCGGAATAGCGGACTTTCTCTTCGAATTCGATGAAGTTATTTTTCCCCTGATATGAGACGGTTTTATTCGATAAGTTTTCCGAGTTTCTGGATTTCATCATTATAATATTTTCGGTACAAAATTTCCCACTCTCTGCTTCCTTCTTCAATGGACTTCTTCTGGGATTGAATTTTTTCTATGGCTTTCTTGTCGATTATATTGTAGAGTTTTATCTCTTCCTCGATACTTTTCACAATAACAAGCCTGATTTCGTTTGGATCATCGAGGAATTCGACCTGGTCGTTTTCAAACAGCGAGTTGAGTATTATACGAGATAAAAAGTTTATTTTTTCCCTGGATAGCCTCAATATCACAGCACAATATTCCTTTCTTTTGCCAATTTTGTCTTAATCATCCTAAACATAGTCTGGTATTCAATATTCTCTTTGCGGATTTTCTCCATATGCTTACTGAGGATTTCCCGCACCTCCTGGTCAAGCTTATCTTCCTTTTGAAATTCATCGGTGATGAGATTTATGATTTCCTCAGTAAGTTTATTCTTATTGTCAGCAATTATTTTTTCTTCTTTGATGAGATTTCTAATGGCAATGAAAGCCAGATGCTCAATTTGATTTTTATTCAGCCTCATTTCCCGTATAAAATACAATAACTTGCATGAAAATTCAAGGATTGAATGAAGATATACACAGAATTATTAACAATTTGGACTTTTATACATGCTATTATTGGAAATTCGAAAAATCTCTATAATTTGAGAAAAAGGAATTATTGAAGAATCAGAGGGAATTCAGTTATTTTTTATTATTCAGTGGAATTATCACTCGAGTCAATAACCAGGAATGGATGGAAGTGGCCTTTCTCTGGGATTTTTTTGGCTAACGCCAGAAACTTTCCCTCAAGGCTGAACATCCTGAAAAGGGTCTCTTTTTCTTTAAAAGTGTCTTGAGAATAGGATTCATCGCGGAAGATTTTTAGGATATTTTCAGAAGAGATTATATTGCCGTTCTTTGCCAGGACAGAACCTCTCTCGTTAAGGACGATCTTGGGGAATTCGGGAAGAAGTAACTCAAGTGGGATCAGAAATTCCTCGATCAGTCCTTCGTTGTTCAGTTGTCTGATTTTTTCTAAGTCGAAGCTATCATCCAGGTGGTAATTTCCGATTGCTGTACGGGTGAGTTCAGATAGGTGAGCTCCGCAACCCAGTTTCTGACCCAAATCATGAGCAAGAGAACGGATATAGGTACCGGAGGAGCAGCCAACTCTGAATTCGAGTTCAGGTGGAGCAAAATTTATCAGATCAAAAAAATGAATGGAAATCTGGCTCGGTTTCAGCTCAAATTCCTTTTTACTGCGGGCTAATACGTAGAGTGGTTTTCCTTTGTATTTTTTTGCAGAATAAGGTGGAGCAATTTGCTCGATTTCCCCCACGAATTTTTTCATAGCGTTTAAAAGCTCAGTTTTTTGCGGGAATTCCTTTTTTTCTGATGAAATAGGTTTTCCTGTGGAATCAAACGTGTCAGTAGAGAATCCCAATCTTATTCGGCCAGTGTAGATTTTATTCTTTTTGGAATAAATGGGGAAAAGCCTTGTCGTTTTTCCCGCAGCAACAACCATAAGGCCTGTGGCGAGGGGGTCTAAGGTCCCGTAATGTCCGACTTTTTTTGTTTCGAGGATATTCCTGATATGGACAACTACATCATGAGATGTTATACCCTGGGGTTTATTGACGAGGATGATCCCGTCCATGACTCAATAGGGGATTGTATCTTTATGCTTATCTTGGATTTTATTTGGCTGTTTTTTTAAAAGCTGAGCTACTTTTTCAGGGATTTCCTTCAAAAGTTTTTTGTGATTACCCGTGACTGTAAAGCCTGCAGCATGGATGTGTCCGCCTCCACCAAAACTCTCTGAGACATAGGCT
The DNA here is from genome assembly GCA_964606185.1 of uncultured Eubacteriales bacterium. Classification (GTDB taxonomy): domain Bacteria; phylum Acidobacteriota; class Aminicenantia; order Aminicenantales; family Aminicenantaceae; genus SOIA01. The sequence goes on along the minus strand of CAZSGR010000134.1, from coordinate 6,617 downwards.
GCATTCGCCTTTCCTTTTGACCTGAGGCTAACTCTGAATGTATTCTTCTCAATCTCTTTGAAAAACATGACCATTTGAACTCCTTTAATGGAACGGGCCAAAGTGGTGATGTCTTCAGTATCGACTTCTTTGAGATGAAGAGAGTCCATGGATTTTTTGAACATAATGATGGTAGCGATGTTTCCCTTTTGGTTCATTTGTAGCGTTGAGAGTACGTGGCCGAGAAGCTTAATTTTTTCAGGGGAATTATTGTTGAACAAAAGTTCAGCAATCTGGATGGAACTGGCGCCATGATCGAGGAGCTTATGGCAAACCTTAAAACTCCTGGAGCTGGTGTTAGAGAATTGGAACGATCCCGTGTCAGAGACAATTGCGCAGTACATATGATTTGCCATTTGAGGAGTAAACTGAATATTGAGTTTTTCTCCCAGGGCATAGATCATTTCTGCAACCGCTGATGCTTCTGGATCCACCCAGTTGATGTCCGCATAATAATCATTCGAATGGTGGTGGTCGATGTTGATTTTGAAATAATTGTCCAGGTTTTCCTGCCCTGAGCGAGAAACATTGGCACATTCGAGAAGGATAGTTAAATCAAATCTTTGAGCTGGAATTTGCCCGATCTTTATTTTTTCTACATCCGGGATATTATTCAGAGGAAAAGGAGTTTTGTCCTTATTAATGATTTCGACTTCTTTTCCCAGGGATTCTCCCATAAAGGCCAGTGCCAGACTTGTGCAGATGGAGTCTCCGTCTGGTCTCAAGTGAGAAGTCACAACAATGCGCTGACTTTCGAGAATTTTTTGGCAGATTAGGCTCGCGGGATCATTTTTCATTTTTTTTTATTTCGTCTAATAACAGATCTATCCTCGATTGATACTCGAGACTTGGGTCCACCGAAAAAGTTAGCAGCGGATTATACTTTAATTTGACTTTGGAGGCAATAGATTTTCTCAGAAATCCCTTTTTTTTATCCAGAAGTTCGAAAACAGCTTCTTCTTGCTCAGTGCCATAAATGCTCAAATAGATGTGAGCTGTTTTTAGATCAGCGGCCATCTCCACTTTTGTCACTGTTATCAAGCCCGGGAAAGAATCCTGAATCTCTTCGATGAGCAGACGGCTGACCTCTTCTTTTATTAGACTGGCGACTCTTTTTTGGCGCCGTGATGGGTACATTTCTCTTCTCTTTTATTAAAATGGACTGAAAGCTGACAATTTATAATTGATTTTGGATTACCTGTTTTTTAGAAATAATGAGTTTTATGGTCAATGATCTGACCGTCTACAGTCTTTTCAACATCATATATAATTTTGTTGAACAGACCTTCTACAGGCTTCTTTTGGCTGTTGAGAGTTACTATGCCGATTCTGGTTCTCTGCCATTTATCCTGATACTCGAGTTCAGAAAAGGCGACATTGTAATTTTTCGTCAGACGGCTCTTGAGTCCAGATAATCTTTTTCTTTTTTCCTTCAGCGAGTGAGAATAAGGGAGGTAAATCTCTATAGATAAGAATCCAATGACCATCGAGACAACGAAAACCAGGCTCTATTTATGAACTTCCTTTTCTATAGTGAAAGCTTCTATGATATCGCCTTCTTGGAATTCTTTGAATTTCTCAAGACGGATGCCGCATTCATATTCTTTTTTGACTTCAGTGACATTCTCCTTGAGATGTTTGAGAGAAGCGATTCGTCCCTTGTAGACTTCCTCTTTGTCTCTCAGAACTCTCGCTTCAGAGTTCCGAGTGATTGTTCCATCTGTGACATAACAGCCGGCAATGACTCCGACTCTTGAAATACTAAAGATTCGTCTGACCTCAGCCCTTCCCAGATAGTTTTCTTTGAGTACGGGCTCCAGCATCCCCGACATCGCTTCCTTTATGTCCTTGGTGAGTTCATAAATGACTTTATAAGTCCTTATTTCTACGTTTTCTTCCTTAGCCATATCCAGAATTTTTTGATCAGGTTTGGTGTTGTATCCGATTATGATTGCGTTAGAGGCCGTGGCGAGAAGAACATCGGATTCAGTGATTTTTCCTGTTGCTGAATGAACAATCTTTACATTGATCTGTTCAGTGCTTAGATTAGGAAGGATATCTGAGAGAACTTCCACTGAACCATGAACATCGGTTTTAATAATGAGAGGAAGCTCTTTGACATCGCCTTCTTCCATTTTTTTAAATAGTTCATCCAGGGTGAGATGCTCAGGCCGGGGCACTTCGGCTTTTTTTACTAGCGAGAGGCGGTATTGAATGATCTTTTTGGCCGTTTCCAAATCTGGAACCACCTGGAAATAATTTCCAGCCACCGGGACATCGGAGAAGCCGAGGATTTCAACGGGCATAGAAGGCTCAGCCTTTTTCAGTGGTTTGCCCTTTTCATCAAAAAGAGCCTTGGATTTTCCATAGCTTGTTCCACAGATGAAGGTCTCTCCCTGGGAGAGAATGCCATGTTGAATGATAACAGTCGCCACAGCGCCTTTTTTTGCGTCTAGACTTGCCTCCAGAACAACTCCTTGAGCCTGGACACTGGGATTAGCCTTAATTTCGATCACATCACTCAGAAGAAGGATCATCTCCAGAAGCTCATCCAGGTTTGTCTTCTCCTTGGCTGAGACTTCTACGCTGATCGTTTTGCCGCCCCAATCCTCTACAAGAAGTCCTTCTTTAGACAGTTGTTGTTTTGCCTTATCTATATCCGCATTCTTTTTATCGATTTTGTTGATGACGACCATTATCGGAACACCTGCGTCTTTGGCATGATTGATAGCTTCCCTGGTTTGGGGCATAACCCCGTCATCTGCGGCAACAACCAGGACCACAATGTCAGTCAATTTGGTTCCCCTAGCCCTTAACTGGGTGAAAGCCTCATGACCGGGCGTGTCGATGAATGTTATCGGGCGGTTATTATGAAAAACTCTGTAGGCCCCTATATGCTGCGTGATGCCGCCCGATTCTTTTCCGACTAAATTGGATTCTCTTATGGCGTCCAGAAGAGTTGTTTTTCCATGATCCACATGGCCCATGATGGTGACCACAGGGGGCCTCAATATAATTTCTTTTGGATGGCTTTTGGCCTGAGTGCGTATCTCTTCCTCGATGGATACAAGCTCTAGCTTTAGATTGAGTTCTTTGGATATCAACTCTGCCAAGGGTTTGTTAACCACATCATTTACGCTGACTGTTTGCCCTTTTGTCTTGAGCATTTCGATAATGTCTTTGGTTTTAATGTCCATTTTTTCAGAGAGTTCTTTTAAAGTCTTGCCCTCTCTCAGCATGATCGTTTTTGCGGTGCTTTTCACATCCTTGGTTTTTGGCTTTTCTTTTTTTTTCTTTTCTTGTGGGTCCATGTTTTACTGATTCTCCAGGTCTGAGGTGTTCAACCTATTTTTCCTTAATCTCTATTTTCCAGCCTATAAGCCTCGAAGCCAGCCTGACATTAGTTCCTTTCTTACCTATCGCCAGAGAAAGCTGGTCCATTGAAGCAATGGCCTGCATAGTTTTTTCGTTTTTATTAAGAATAAAGACTTTTTCGACTTTTGCCGGACTCAGAGCCGCTTTGGCATAGACTAAAGGATTGTCTGACCACTCGATGACATCGATTTTTTCTCCCGCCAATTCTTTGCTGATAGCCATGATCCTGTTTCCTTTGACTCCTATGCAGGCTCCAATGGGATCAATATCTTTTTCTGTGGTGAGGACGGACACCTTGGCTCTTTCCCCAGGTTGACGGACGATGTCCTTTATTTCAATATCTCCGTTTGCAATTTCGGGGATTTCCAATTCCAGGAGTTTTGCCAGGAATTTCGGATCTGTCCTTGAGACAAAAACCTGGGGGCCTTTATCTTCTTTGCGGACTTGGGTGACTACAGCTTTGACCCTGTCGCCCCTAGCAAATTCTTCATTCCTCAATTTCTCCCGGAAGGGAAAGAGGACATCTGTCTTGCTCACTTCAAGAATCATATTCTTGTTGGGCTCTTCTCTTCTCAAAACGCCGGTTACAATTTCCCCTAACCGGGGAGCGAAGGATTCATAGATTTTTTCTTGTTCTGCATCTCTAACCTTTTGAAAGATGACCTGCTTGGCGGCCTGGGCAGCGATACGGCCTAATGTGTCTGAAGGGAGGTCAACTTCAATCTCTTGCCCGACGGCTATTTCAGCATCAATCTTTTTTGCCTCTTTTAAGGAGATCTCTGTAACGGAGTCCTGGGGATCTTCTTTGACGATTTTAATCGTGTAGACTCGTAATTCTCCTTTTTTAGGTTGAAATGAAATATGCACATCTTCTTCACTGGCGAAATACTTGGAAGAAGCGACTCTCAGAGACTCTTCTATGGCACCGACGATTACACCTGTCTCCACTCCTCTTTCTTTGCTGAGCTGGAGAATGGTGTTCCAGACATTGACCTTCATCTTTGTGCCTCAATTGTCCTTTCAGGGAATATAAAGAGGCGAGAATTATAACTGAAATAAAAAAGAATATCAAACAAATGGGGTCAAGTCCTGATCCTTACATTATCAGAGGGGCAAAAACAAGGCTCACCACGGCCATGAGTTTAATCAGGATATTCATGGAGGGGCCTGATGTATCTTTCAAGGGATCGCCGACAGTATCTCCGATTACAGAAGCAGCATGAACTTCTGTTCCCTTTCCTCCCAGGTTGCCTTCCTCTATCCATTTTTTGGCGTTGTCCCAGGATGCCCCGGCATTGGCCATGAAGATTCCCATGAGAACTCCTGTCGCCGTCGCTCCGGCTAAAAATCCACCCAGTGATTCAGGTCCGATGAGGAAACCGACCAGAAGCGGGACGATCACAGCGAGAAGTCCGGGAAGAACCATTTCAACCAAAGCCCCACGGGTCACGATATCGATGCAGCGGTCAGAATCGGGCTTGGCCTTGCCTTCCATCAAACCCTTGATTTCCTTGAACTGTCTCCTTATCTCCATGACCATTTTGTTGGCATTCTTTCCAACGGCTTTGAGGGTCAGAGAAGCGATGACAAAAGGCATGAGAGCACCGATCAATAAACCTATGACTGTTTCGACGTTGGTCAGGCTGATTCTCAGCGGGTCTTTTCCGGCATTTATCAGGAGTGTATTCACAGTCTTCTGGTAAGCAGAGAATAGAGCTAAAGCTGTGAGGGCGGCGGAGCCAATGGCAAATCCTTTGCCGATGGCTGCGGTCGTGTTTCCCAGAGAATCGAGCTTGTCCGTTATCTTTCTGATGTTTGGACCGGCTTTGGACATTTCCGCTATGCCTCCAGCATTATCCGCGATGGGGCCGTAGGAATCCGTTGACATAACGATACCGATGGTGGCCAGCATCCCCACTGCTGAGAGCCCGATGCCGTAGAGTCCAGCCAATCTGTGGGAGATAAAAATAGTGGCGGCTATGGTGAGGAGAGGCAAGATCGTGCTCTGGAAGCCTACAGCAAGGCCGGTGATGATGGTCGGAGCGCTTCCGGTTTGGGCTGTCCTGGCAATCTTTTTGATCGGAGGGCCAGAGGTGAAATACTCGCTTTCCAGACCTATCAAAACACCGGAAAGCATTCCGCTCAGTACTGCCCAGAAGACATTCAGGTCTCCGAGAATGACTTTAACTGCAAAAAAGGACCCCGCTAGGAACAGGATGCCGCTGATGTAATACGCATTCCTCAGGGCAGATTGCGGGCTGATATTCTTGAGAATATTTATCGAAAAAACACCGATTATCGAGCTGATCAGGCCGAGGACGATCAAGAATAGAGGAAGAGACATGTAGTTGACTGCGGGATTGAGAGTGGCGCCTATGGCGATTGAAGCGATAACGGACCCCACGTAGGATTCGAAGAGGTCGGCACCCATCCCGGCTGTATCCCCCACATTGTCGCCAACATTGTCAGCAATGACTCCCGGATTGCGGGGATCATCTTCTGGAATGCCGGCTTCAACTTTTCCCACAAGGTCTGCGCCGACATCCGCACTTTTGGTGAAAATTCCCCCTCCCACGCGGGCGAAGAGAGCAACAGAGCTGGCTCCCATGGCAAAGCCGTTGATGATCATTGGGTCTTTCGTGAAAAAGTAGAAGAGGCCTATTCCAGCCACGCCCAGGGCAGCCACAGAAATCCCCATTACAGCTCCACCCTGGAAGGCAATTGATAGAGCTCTGGGCGTTCCGCCTGTTATTGCCCCCTGAGTCGCCCGAACAGCCGACCGAGTGGAGGCTTTCATCCCGACGAAGCCGGCGAGTAATGAGCATGTGGCTCCAGTCAAAAAGGCCAGACTCGTGTAGATTGAAAAGAGCTTCCACAGGACAACAAAAAGGACGACTACAAAAATCGATATGAAGCTGTATTCTCTTCTCAGAAATGTCATTGCCCCTGAATGAACCGCTTCAGCGATTTCATTCATGAGCTCGGTTCCTTTCGGATATCGTTTAATCAGGAAATACAGAAGAATAGCAAAAAAGAATCCCAGAAAACCGAGAATAAAAGAGAATGGGATCAGATTGAGTATTGTCATGGGAGCACAACCTTAAAAAAATTTAAAAGGATGTATAGCATAAAAAACATTAAATTGCAATGCTAGCCTGTTTCTCAAAACTAGGTCTTCTTGACTAAACCTGTTGGTTGAGAAT
>CAZSGR010000133.1:0-9417 GCA_964606185.1 uncultured Eubacteriales bacterium | reverse complement strand
CTCGAACCTGCAACCTAGTGGTTAACAGCCACCCGCTCTGCCGATTGAGCTACCGAGGAGTAAGCAGCCACTAATTTAGCAGAATTCATCCAGAATATCAACGGATTATGAAAAGTTCAAACGGCGATGCTCTTTTTTTTGAGTGAATGAATAATGTTGAGAAGAAGGAGCAACAGCAGCAGAGTAGATGAAGATTTTTACGGAGTCTGGATTTTTTAAGCCGGGAAAGGTATGAAATGCTTTTGGAAAGAGCAAACTATGTGAGGAAACGGCTAAAAACGGTAACTGGCTTGTTTTATCTTTTTGCGATAGTCATCCCCGTCCATCTGGACAATCTTACACATCTCATAAAGCCTGGATCGGAGACGGATGCCAATCCTGTCCACTAGAGTCTCTTTTCCCTTTTTGAAATAAGCCTCCCTGTTATCCTCTTCCTCTTCATCGGCATCAGGGTAATTAGAGGTAAATATGGTCAGCTTCTTGTTGTTATACCGATTGTTGATGATGTAGAAGACGGTCTCCTCCACCCAAGCCGTGGTCCTTTTTGCTCCCAGTTCATCCAGGATAAGCACATCTTTATGAAAAATGGGTGACAGCACATCCACTTCGGTCAACTCTGAATCAGAGGAATAGGTGCTCTGGATACTCCTGATCAATTCCCTGAAGTCACAAAAATAACAAGGAACCCTCTTCTTGTGGATGAGCTCATTCATAGTGGCCACAGCTAGATGTGTTTTTCCGACTCCACAGGGACCGAGAAAAAGGAGGCCGACATCCTGCACAGGGTAATTTTTTACAAATTTTTTAACTATTTTTATAGCATCCTTGTGCGAGTCATTGTGAATTTCGAAGTTTTTGAAGGAACAGTCCCGGTACCTTCTCGGAATATTAGCCTGCTCAAACAAAATCTGATTCCTCCTCTCACTATAACACTTGCACCGCCTGGCCGTCGTCCCTGGACCGGACTCCACTAAGACCCAGCCGGTTCCCTGGCATTCACCACACGTCGTTTCAGGCATCAGTTTAAATATCCTCTGAGTTGCTGAAGATTATGAGAACGAGCCAATTTTCTCATTGCCTTTTGCTCAATTTGTCTCACTCTTTCCCTGGATAACTTTAACTCGTCCCCTATCTCCTGGAGAGTTCGAGGCTTATCGTCATCCAGGCCGAACCTGGATTTTATCACATATATCTCTTTTTCATCCAGCCCCTTCAACATTGCCCTAATCTGTTCCTGTATGGAGTTTTTGATAATCTGGTATTCCACGGACGGAGTAATACTGTCTTCAATCCTGTCTCCCATTTCCCGGTCTTCATCATAGAATGTATCGCTCAGGGAAACATCTTTCTCGTCCAATAATTCCAGGCCTTCAACTTCATCCACAGCAATTCCCATCCTCTTGGCAATTTCTTCTCGGGTGGGCTCTCTTCCAAGCTCTGTTTTTAGCTGAGATTGCTTCCTTTTCATCTCAGATATCTTATCGGAAAGCTTCTGAGGCACATGATAAGCACGTGAGGAACGTGTCAAAGCATGAATGATCGCCTGTCTGATCCACCACACGGCATAGGATATGAACTTGACGTTCCGGTCCGGATCAAACCTCTTTGCGGCTTCGATCAGCCCCAGATTCCCCTCATTGATCAGGTCAAACATTCCCATTCCCATCCCTTTGTATTTTTTCACATAAGAAACAACGAACCGAAGGTTGGCCTCTATTAGCTTCTTTAAAGCCTCTTTATCGCCTTTCTGGATTCGTTTTCCTAATTTTTTTTCCTCATCCTGTGTGAGAATGGGATATTTCGCTATCTGGCTAAGATAAGTCCTTAAATTCTTAAAATCCAGGTAGCTTCGGTCATCATTCGTCATTCTTTTCTTTCTCTTTCTCTATCCTTATGATCTTTGCAGGGCTGACGCGCACCAGGCTTTTTGTCCTGAGTTCAAACTCCTCTTCCTTCCCTTCGAAAAATTCCTTCCTGATGTATTCCAGGAACATATTCACTTCTTCTTCTATCTGCTCGATTTTTCGCCTCATATTGATCACCACTTCAACGCCAGCCAGGTTAACGCCCAAGTCCCGTGTGAGATTCAGGATCAGCTCGAGCTGCTTCAAATCCTCATCTGTGTAACAGCGCGTATTCCCCTCACTCCGGGAAGGCCTCAACAGACCCTCCCTTTCGTAAAGCCTGAGGGTTTGCGGATGGATGTTGAACATCTCCGAAACACTGCTTATGTGATAATAATTTTTTGGCTCTTTTTTTTCTTTCATTCTAATAACCCTCCATTTTCTCCCTGGGATTCTCCTGAGAGACTTGTTCCAGTTCTCTCATCAACTCTCGGATTCTCTCATCATTGAATGAAGGAGGGACGATCGAGACCTCGACAAACTGATCTCCTCGCGATTTTTTTCCCGGAAAAGGAGCTCCCTTATCCTTGAGCCTCAGCTTTTGACCTGATTTTGTTCCGGGAGGAATCTTGATAGTGGACTTCCCGTAGAGAGTCGGAATATCTATCTTGGCTCCCAGAGTGGCCTCGGGCACAGTGATGGGTACTTTCAAGTAGATATTCGCTCCCTCTCGTTTGAAGAGCGGGTGGGGGTCGACTTCTATCGTGATGAATAGATCACCAGAGGGACCTCCGCCTCTTCCGGCATTCCCTTTTCCAGGTATGCGGACCTTAGAGCCCGTATTGACTCCTCCGGGGATCCTGACACTGATCAGTTCTGTCTTCTGCACCAGGCCCTGGCCATGGCAGGCAGAACACTCCTGGCCTGGGATTTGTCCTGCTCCTCCGCAGGAAGGACAGGTCGTCGAAAAGCGCATGGCACCTTTCTGGATAGTTTTCTGGCCGCTTCCTCCGCACCCAGGACAGGCGTGCTGTGTGCCTTTATGAGTAAAGCCTTTACCTTGACAGGTGGGACAGGCCACCATCCGGGTTAATTGTATCCTCGTTTTCAAGCCATTGATGGCATCCATGAACCCAACCTTCATGGTATAGAGCAGGTCTTCGCCTCTCTGGACAATCGGCTGAGTGCGCTGGGCAGTGCCTCCAAAAAAACCTTCAAAGAAATCCTTGAATGAAGACGTCCCAAATCCAGAAAAGTCGAAACCTTCAAAGCCTGAGGAGTAAGTTTGATACTGTGATCCTCCAGGATGAGCATCCCCGACAAAGCCGAACTGGTCGTACTGACTCTTCTTCTTCGAGTCGCTGAGGACGGAATATGCCTCCTGGATTTCCTTGAATTTCGCCTCAGAGGTTTTATCTCCTGGATTCAGGTCAGGATGGTATTTCCTGGCAAGTTTTCGGTAGGCTTTCTTGATCTCGGCAGAAGAAGCCTTCCGGTCGACCTCGAGAATTTTGTAGTAGTCCTTGTCCATCCCTGACCTATCCGATCATTCAGCCGGTTTGGGGCTGTAATGCTTAATTAACTAATCCAGGTAAACAGGTTATCTACAGTTTACTTTTTTTTCTCTTCATCTACAACTTCTGCGTCAATCACTTCTTCTTCGGATGAATCCTGGGATGATTCTTGACTTGCGGCCTGGTCGCCGGCTGCGCCCTGCTGGGAGGCATCCTGTTGAGACTGCTGCTGTGAAGCCTGCTGGTACATCATCTCTGACAACTTATGCGATGCCTGAGAAAGAGCCTCCATAGCTTTCTTTATTTGCTCGGCATCATCACTTTCAATGGCCTTTTTGGTGTTTTCAATCTCTACTTGAACATTTTTCGCTTCGTCCTCAGGTATCTTATCCTTGTTCTCTCTCATCAGTTTTTCTAAATTATAAACCATCTGGTCAGCCTGGTTCTTGGCATCGATGACATCTCTCCTCTTTTTATCTTCTTCTGAGTGTGTTTCTGCATCTTCGACCATCTCATCGATCTCTTTGTCATCAAGTCCGCTGTGACCGGTTATTGTAATCGCCTGCTGCTTTCCGGTTCCCATGTCCTTAGCAGAAACATGGAGAATCCCATTGGCATCGATGTCAAATGTCACTTCGATCTTGGGGATGCCTCTTGGAGCCGGTGGGATCCCATCCAGGTGAAAACGACCCAATGTTCTGTTATTGGCAGCCATTTCTCTTTCTCCCTGGAGAACATGAATCTCAACACTCGGCTGGCTATCCGCGGCTGTGGAGAAAATTTCTGTTTTCTTCGTCGGGATTGTCGTGTTTCGGACAATCATCTTAGTGAACACGCTTCCGAGAGTCTCTATGCCGAGAGTCAAAGGAGTCACATCCAGAAGCAGAACATCTTTGACATCTCCAGTTAAGACAGCTCCCTGGATAGCCGCTCCTGCAGCCACCACCTCATCCGGATTCACTCCTTTATGGGGTTCTTTTCCGAAAAGATCTTTGACCAGCTGCTGGACTTTTGGTATTCGGGTTGACCCTCCCACCAGAATAACCTCATCGATGTTCTCGGGCTTCAAGCCTGCATCTTTCAGAGCCTGTTTGCATGGTCCGGCTGTCCTCTGAACGAGCTCATCCATGAGCTGTTCCAGCTTGGCTCGGCTGAGCTTCATCAGAAGGTGTTTTGGACCTGATGCATCCGCTGTGACGAAAGGAAGGTTTATTTCTGTTTCCATCGTGGTGGAGAGTTCCATTTTGGCCTTTTCAGCCGCCTCTTTGAGCCTCTGAAGGGCCATTTTGTCCTTAGAAAGGTCTACTCCCGCATCCTTCTTGAATTCAGCAACAAGCCAGTCCTGCACTCGCTGGTCAATATCATCACCGCCTAAATGGGTATCTCCGTTTGTGGATTTGACCTCGATAACACCCTCTCCGACTTCCAGGATGGAAATATCAAAGGTCCCTCCTCCGAAATCATAGACAGCAATCGTTTCGTCTTTCTTCTTGTCCATACCATAAGCCAGAGCTGCAGCCGTGGGCTCATTGATGATCCTCTCAACCTCTAAACCGGCAATCACGCCAGCATCCTTGGTGGCTTTTCTCTGGCTATCATTGAAATAAGCTGGAACTGTGATAACGGCTTTCTCAACCTTTTCTCCCAGATGGTCCTCTGCTGCTTTTTTCAATTTTTGAAGGATGATTGCCGAGAGTTCCGGAGGGGCATACTTTTTACCAAGAGCCTCTATCCTCACATCCCCGTTCGAGATCTGAGTTACCTTAAACGGGACCTGTTTTATCTCTTCCGGCACTTCTTTATACCGGCGGCCCATGAATCTCTTTATGGAGTAGATGGTATTCTCTGGATTAGTGATTCGCTGCCTCTTGGCAACCTGTCCGACCAAACGTTCACCTTTTTCATTGAACGCCACTACAGATGGAGTTGTCCGTCCTCCCTCTTCATTGGGGATGATAATCGGTTTATCTCCTTCAACGACAGCCACAACTGAATTTGTCGTTCCTAAATCAATACCTATTGTTTTCGCCATATTATTCCTCCTATTTTAGTCAATATATAATATATAACCTGAGTGACATTTTGTCAAGTATTTTTAGATTGTTTTTTATTAATGGCTGGATACAGCGGCACGAAATAGTATTGATCTGGTTAAATGATTAAATCACCCAGAAAAACCGCTGACAAAGGTGAATCGTTATACACGATTTTTAGTTAAATATCCTGTGTTCAATCCGGAATGAATGTGTTTTTCTTGCCAGATTTTCTATTTTCTTAGAAAATCGCTCTTTCGGGTGTATATCTTCTATTTGTCAGGATCGAGGATAAAATTTTCTTTCATCAGGAATTGTATTTCTTCTCTTGTTTTTTTGATTATGCTTTCTGCGAGTTTAAATCTCTCTTCAGCAGGGGCTTTTATCCTGGCCACTCCCTGTTCGATTCCTTTCGTTCCGACAGCAACCGCTTCCCTTGGAAAGACCTCCCACTGGTCCATGTTTGGAATTATATATTCTTCGTGAATCCCATGGTCTTCAGCCACTTTAGCCAATTCTTTGGCTGCCTCGATACACATTTCATCAGTGATTTTTGTGGCTCTGATGTCGAGCGCACCTCTGAATATTCCTGGAAATCCGAGCGAATTGTTGACCTGGTTGGGGAAATCTGAACGTCCGGTGGCCATAATTCTCACTCCAGCTTCCTTCGCTTCCCACGGCCATATTTCCGGAACGGGGTTAGCAGATGCAAATACTATGGCGTCTTCAGCCATGTTCTGGACCCATTCCTTTTTGATCACACCCGGTCCTGGCTTGGAAGCAGAAAGAACAACGTCCGCATCCTCTATGGCTTCTTTGATATCACCCTTGATGCGCTTGGAGTTTGTTGTCTCACAGAGATGCCATTTTTCCTTATATTTAGTTTTTAATGTTTCACTGTCTCCCCTGTCTCTATGGAGGATTCCCTTGGAGTCAACTGCGATTATATTCTCAGGCTTTACACCGGCCGTGATTATGAGCCTTGATATAGCAATATTAGCTGCGCCTGCACCGATCAACGCGACTCTAATCCCCTCCATTTTTTTGCCAACGATTTTGACAGCATTGAGGAGGCCAGCCACCGTGACACAGGCCGTCCCCTGCTGGTCGTCATGCCAGACAGGAATTTCCATCTCTTTTCTTAAAGTATCTAAAATATGAAAGCATTTCGGATGAGAGATGTCTTCGAGGTTGATCCCGCCGAAAGTCGGCTGGAGCCACTTGACAGCCTGGATGATTTCTTCTGGCTCTTTAGTATCCAGACAAATTGGAAATGCATCCACACCACCCAGGTACTTATAGAGCAACGCTTTTCCTTCCATAACCGGCAAGCCTGCCTCGGGACCGATATCGCCCAGCCCTAAAACTCTTGATCCGTCCGAGACAACAGCAACGAAATTCCACTTGTTGGTCATCTCGTAGACCTTTTCCTTATCTGCATAGATTTCTTTACAGGGAGCCGCTACTCCCGGAGTATACCAGATGCCAAAATCTTCGAAATTTCTTATCCGGCATTTTGGAATGACCTCAATTTTGCCCCTGTAGAAAGGATGAAGCCGCATTGCATCTTTGGAAGGTTGTTCAGCTTTCGCCAGCAACTCTTCCACTGTCACTTCTTTCATTTTATGTCTCCTTTTTACTAAAAACTTATGAAATGGTTAATATCCCTGAATTATTCATAAAATCTGCCGACACCTTATAAAAAAAGTCTTTTAAGGATAACTAATCATCTTATGTCGGCATCTTTTCCCCTTCGGGCGAGCCGATCTGACGACCTTTACATTAGATCAATGTCATCGCGAGCGAAGCGTGGCGATCTCATGTCCTTGCGCACAGGCATGGGATTGCCGCTGTCGCTTCTCTCCTCGCAACGACGTCTACGGCAACCTCGACTCGTGAATAATCCACGTGTATTATTATGAAAATGGATGCCTTCTTAAAATGCAGAATTATTTCTCTTTTCTTGACTTGTGAAAAGCCTTTTATTATAACCCTTTGCCTCCTAAAGTCAAGTTTCAGGATTGTTTCAGGTTAAAAACGTTGAACCGGATTCTTCTTCTCTCTTTTTCTACTGACTCTGCTTCAATCTAAGCGGGATGTGTGGTAGCTTCATGAGACTCATCTGTGCAGGAAACAGCGCTCACTATCCACATCTCCAGGCTTTCTGGTTATGATCATAGCCAGGTTGAGCGCATTGGCCTTATCAATAACTTCCTGGTCTCTGATGGATCCGAGAGGGTAGATAATCGCTCTTATCCCATTCTGCGCTGCAAGCTCCACAACATCCGGAAAGGGCATGAACGCATCAGAGGCCATGACACATCCCTCTGGTCCATAGCCGCGCTTTGAAAATCGAATCGCATCTTCGGCAGCATCCACCCGGCTCCGCTGGCCCGAGCCGATTCCGTGGACTTTATCGTTTTTCCCGATGACAATTGCGTTGGAGCGGGTAAAACAGGCAACGTTCCAGTTGAAAATGGCCGCGTCAATCTCTTCTTGAGTGGGCTGATTTTCTGAGACAACATCGACAGAATCCGTGGATACAATCTTCGAATCAAACCTTTTCTGAACGAGAATTCCGCCTGAGACTCTTTTGAATTCCAGACTATTATCGACGGCCTTCGCATCTAGAGACGCTCCCATCTTCACCACTCTTAAGGATTTCCTAGAGGCTAAAACTTCGAGCGCCTCAGAGCTAAAACCCGGAGCATAAACGACCTCAATATTCCTTTCTTTCTGCACTAAAAGTTCGGCCAGCATTTCAGTGACCTCATAATTGAAAACGTCAACGCTTCCAAAATTAGAAAGGGAATCACACTTCCATGCTTTCTCAAAGGTTTCCTCCGGAGTCTTCCCCATGGCCACTCCGCTCGGCATTTCATGCTTGATGAGAGCACAGATCATTTTATCTTTATAGATCTCGGTTAATTTTCTGACAAGTCTCTGGCCTAAATCCATATCTCCCACGTTTATATACCCTAATCCCTTTATCCCCTCTTGCAGAATTTCCATGGTGGCCATGTTGGGACCGGATGCGCCTTCTTCTGTATAAAAAGCTGCAGGGTAGCCAGGGTTTTCCCCATATCTCATGGACTGCTTCTTCTTGAACTGTCTATCGCCAAACTGAATGAATTCGGGAAACTCCTCTTTAACTTTCGTCCGGTACTGCATGCGGTCTTCCTTGCTTGTTTTTTCCATTTTAGTTGCTTATCCTTTCATGCCTGTTGATTATGTATGTTTCATTCTGGCGTATATCAAAATCACTTGAAAAAACACTGGCCACAGATACCCTGAAATCGTCCTGGCCAGCCACAGGACCCAGAGAATCAAAAACAGCCTCGGCCATCTCATCTGCCTTTTTTACCTGAATTCCGACATCAACCGGACCTTCTGCAAAGGAAGGCAAGGGA
Source organism: uncultured Eubacteriales bacterium (assembly GCA_964606185.1). Lineage (GTDB taxonomy): Bacteria > Acidobacteriota > Aminicenantia > Aminicenantales > Aminicenantaceae > SOIA01. The sequence continues at coordinate 616 of CAZSGR010000133.1, read as the reverse complement.
TCCCTGTTCTCTCCAGAATAGGTCGCAATCATTTTCCCTCGGCCAGCAGTCAACGGAACATCAAAGAATTTTCTCTGCGAGGAGCCATCCGGGCCTCGACGGATTATGCTCAATGCCGCTTTTCTACCGGGGAGTACACATCCGCTTATCCTGGGCGTGAAAATCGGCGAATCTGGCTCATAATCCCATGTTGAGAGTGAGGAAGACAGGACCTCAACAGGATTCTGGCTTTGCGTGATTGCCTTTCCGATATCCGGCGTCTGCTTCCCGTTGCTGACTGCGATTCCTTGAGAAGTGAATAGTATTGCCGGGTAAACAAGCAACTCGACATTTCCCTTTTTTAATGTCTCTTCATCGGTGGGTTGAGCCCAGATACCATCGTCTTCCACTGCCAATTTTCTGGCTTGGCTCGAGGGAGACCTTCCCGTTATGGCATAGATAATGACCGTGTTCTCTCCGGATAGATCCTGGCCAATGAGCACGACCCGGCCGGGATATTCCATTGATGAGAGGCTCTCAAGACCTTGTGTCATACTGTATCCGGTAACCTCACTGTTTTAGATATCATAGGATATATCAAAAAAAGAGACCAAGCAACAAAAAAGGGGCCTGTCCC
>CAZSGR010000132.1:0-9601 GCA_964606185.1 uncultured Eubacteriales bacterium | reverse complement strand
ACTCAATCGCAATCGACAGGAAATAAGATGACAAAAAAATTGATCAAAAACAGAGGTGATTTCTTTATTTTTTTGTTGAAAATATATTAGTAATTCTATATAATTAGTAGCTAATAAAGACTGGACTGCGATCCAGTCAATATTGGCTTCAATTGACAGCTGATGTTGTCAATGATATAAAGTTTCTAACTCAGGGAATAAAACAATAACAGTTCGTGTTTTTGCAAAGGAAAAAACTTACTCTAATTTTCAAAAGCATTTAAAACAGTGACATGAACAATCTGAACATGTTTTTTTCAAGGAAATGAATCGGGAAAAATTAAAATGAGGAGGGAAACTTTGAAACTCAGAGCATTCCATGTAATTCTGATGAGCATTGCATTGTGTGCTGTTTCATATGCTCAAGAATGTTTGAACTGTCACAAGAAAGTCACTCCGAATATCGTCTCCGATTGGCAGCTCAGTAAACACAGCCAGAACGATGTGGACTGTTCTGTCTGCCATGGTGACAAGCACAAAGACCCGTATGATGTCACAAACGTGGAAATCCCGACTCCCGACACATGTGCCAATTGCCATGAGGAAAGGGTTGAACAGTTCAAGAAAGGCAAGCATGCACATGCCTGGGCAGCGTTGAAAGCCATGCCCACGACACACTGGCAACCCATGGAATTAATGGAAGGAATGAAAGGCTGCGGTGGCTGTCACAAGATCGGGTTGAAAACCGAAGACGAGATCAAAGGGCTCAAAGAGAAAGGTGCCGGATTCGGGATTGCTTCCTGTGATGCCTGCCACACACGGCATGTCTTCTCTATCCAGGAAGCCAGGCAGCCACAGGCCTGTCAAACATGCCACATGGGATTTGACCATCCCCAATGGGAGATGTATTCCGGCTCCAAGCACGGCGTTCGCTATCTGCTGAAACAGAACAAGACTCTACCTGAATCTGTCGCGGCTCCCACATGTCAAACCTGCCACATGCAGGAAGGAAACCATGAAGTCAGGACAGCTTGGGGATTCCTCGCGGTCCGGCTCCCCATGCCCGAGGACAAGCAGTGGACAGCAGACCGAGCGACAATCCTTCAAGGCCTCGGAGTTCTCGATCCGGGTGGCAACCCAACTTCGAGGCTCGAAGTCGTAAAGGCAGCGGATGTCGCCCGGCTCACTCAAGAGGCCTGGCAAAAAGAGCGAGACAAGATGATAGAAACCTGCAATCAATGCCATTCTGTGAATTTTGCCAAAGCAGAGCTGGAAAAAGGCGATCAAATAATCAGGCAAGCTGACCATCTGATGGCTGAAGCTATCCGTGTTGTCGCTACTCTGTACACAGACGGAATCCTTGCTCAACCGGAAAGCTATGCCTATCCCTTCCCTGACCTCCTGACCTTTCAGGATGCGTCCACTCCCATAGAACAGAAACTCCATGTCATGTTCCTCGAACACCGGATGAGAACCTTTCAGGGAACGTTCCATGCGAATCCTGACTATGCCTGGTGGTACGGCTGGAGTGAAATGCTGATGGACCTGGCTGAAATCAAGGAGAAGGCTGAGGATATGCGTCTTAAGCACGGAAAAAGATAAGGCAGGCAAGATAAGAACACAATCGAACGAATCGAAAATATTTTAATACTGGCGTAGAGTAGAAAGAATTCAAAAGCTTCTCGCAAGCACAATTCACTTTACTTCAGTCAGAATAATCGTGTATTAAATTAAAAAAGTTGATGCAACTATAACAATTTAAAAATACGGAGTTCAAATGAAATCTCTATTTAAATATTTTTCGTCAGTGAAACTGGCTATTGTTCTCCTGATCATCATCACCCTGGCTTCAGTCGTTGGCACTTTGATTCCCCAGCAAAGAAGCCCTGATGAATACATAGCCCGCTTCGGTCAATTGGCAAATTTACTCCAACGATTCCAGTTCACCAATCTCTATAAATCCCTGTGGTTTAATGCGCTCCTTCTCCTTTTTGCCTTGAATATCATTGTCTGCACCCTGGACCGCCTCTCCCCCAAATTAAAAAAGACATTTCGGCCACGACTTTCGGTTGAGGCAAAGGATATCGCTGTATTGAAGATAAAAGAAAAACTCAAAAAGCCCATGAGCCTGGATCCAACTAGAGAGCTAGTGAAAAAGGTGCTTTCCTCCCGGCATTACCGTACCAAAGAGACACAAAAAGAAAATAAAATCTTCCTCTACGCCCGGAAAAGGGTTCTGGGTTGGTTCGGGGCGGATATCGTTCATCTCGGAATTCTCATCATCATCGCCGGCGGAATCATCAGTGGGATCGGGGGGTTCAGATGGAATATGACTTTTTCAGAGGGACGCATCCTGGATGTTCCCAGAGCGGATTTTAAACTCAGACTGGATAAATTCGAAACCGAATACTACCCGAGCGGTGGAGTCAAAGACTGGAAGAGTACGCTGACTGTTTTCGAGAATGGAAAGCCTGCTTTGAATAAGATCATCGAAGTCAACCATCCCCTTTCCTATAAAGGATTTGTCTTTTACCAAAGCGACTATGGCTGGGACTGGAGGAATCCTTCACTTGAGATATTGGCCAAAAAAAGGGAGGACTCTTCATTTTCAAGAAAAATCGAACTGAAAATCGGCGAGAGAGTCAAACTCGAAGGGGAGGACATCGAGGTATCAGTCCTCGAATTTATTCCTGACTTTGTCATCGGGGAGAAAGGCCAGATCACATCCCGCTCACTCAACCCGAACAACCCGGCGGCCTTCATAGAAGGATGGCAGGCGGAAGAGAAGATCTTCTCCGGCTGGATATTTGCCAAATTCCCGGATTTTGACCGCATTCACTCTGAAAAGGAAACTGATCTGACTTTCGAACTCAGGGATTTCAGTGCGGGTCAGATTTCAATCATCCAGGCCTCTAAGGACCCGGGTGTAAATTTTATCTGGGCAGGATGCGCATTCTTAATGATCGGTCTGTTAATTGCTTTCTACTGGCCCACTCGAGAGATAAGAGTGGCCTTGGAAGGAATAGGGAATAAAACAGAAATAACCGCTGGCGGCATCGCAGCTAAAAGCAAAGACACTTTCACATCCGAATTCAAGAACATCACGGAATCCATAAGGAGATCAAAGTGAACGAATCAACACTATTCCTCATAACCTTTATTCTTTATATCGTTTCAGCATTCTTTTACCTTTCCTTTCTTTTCTCGAAAAAGGAAAACACAGCAAAGACAGGCCTTTTTTTCGCCTGGGCAGGCCTTATTTTCCATACGATCGCTCTCATCTGGAGAACCGTTGAAAGCGGCCATGCTCCCTTCACCAATATGTACGAATCCCTTTCTTTCCTGGCCTGGTCCTCTATCCTCGCCTATATCATTATCGAGATGAAGTTCAAGATTCGAAAGGCCGGTCCCTATTTTATGCTGATCGTCATTGCTTTAATGGCTCTGGCCTCATCACCCTTGATGCCCAAGGAAGCCACTCCACTCATTCCGGCCCTTCAGAGCTACTGGCTCTGGCTGCATGTGTCTGTGACTCTTCTCGGAGAAGCTTTCTTCGCCTTTGCGTTCATCACGAGCATCCTCTATCTTGTGGCAGACGCAAAAGAGAACAAAGGAAAGAATCCCGGTCTCTCGGCTGAAAAACTCGATTCAGTCAGTTACAGATGCATTGCCATCGGTTTTCCTCTTTTTACGCTGGGAGGCCTTGTCTTCGGGATGATCTGGGCGTATAAAGCCTGGGGAAGTTGGTGGAGCTGGGACCCGAAGGAGACATGGAGCCTGATCACATGGTTCGTGTTTGCTCTCTATCTTCACACCCGAATCGTCATGGGCTGGAAAGGACGTCGCTCCGCGTATATCGCGATTATCGGATTCTTGGCTGCCCTTTTCACTTACTTTGGTGTGAATTATCTGCTGTCCGGGCTGCACAGCTACGCTTAAAAAGTCGGAAAAGAAAGTCAGTCAAGGGGATCGCCTTGACAATTTGAGGATATCCAGTTGTAACTTAAAAAAATGGATAAAAAAAAGAAAAGGCGAATCATTCTCCTTGCCGCAGCAGGCCTTTTCCTCGTTCTTATGGTAGGCTCTGTCGAGTTCACCTCTCACTCGAATTTCTGCGCCTCCTGTCACTACATGAAGCCCTTTTATAGGAGCTGGTAGACGTCTTCCCATAAAGATATAGAATGCAGCACCTGCCATTACGCCCCGGGAGTAAGATCCAAAGTCAGAGCTAAAGTCGAGGGCCTCATGCAACTCGGCAGATACTGGACCAAACTCTATTTGAAATCAAAGCCCTGGGCTGAAATTCCTGATGAAAGCTGCCTTCGCGATGGATGCCACAGCAAAAGGCTTCTGGAAGGACAGGTTAATTTCAACAAAGTCGTTTTTGACCATAAAATCCACTTTTCTGACTTAAAAAGAGGTAAACAGCTCCGCTGCACAAGCTGCCATTCCCAGATTGTCCAGGGAGAGCATAAGGTTATGACGAGATTTTCCTTGAATGGCAGAATTCAGTTAACGAGCTTATCCGCTCTGTGAGAGCCGCTTTGCAGGAGAAGAAAAAATCTAAATTGACTGAAGAAGAAAAATCACAACTTCGGGAGATCGAACAAATGCTGCACAGAATCGAGATCGATGGCAGCTATGGGATTCATAATTTCTCAACCATTGAAGAACTGTTGACAAACTTTGGAAAAACTCTTAAAAATTAAAGCGAGTGATCACGCAATGAAGAGAAGAAAGTTCATTGACATTTTTTTGGGGGCCAGCCTGACAGGTACAGTGGTTTCTTTTCTCTACCCCGTTATCCGTTATATCCTCCCTTCAAAGCGCATTGAAGCCAGCGTAAAAAAAGTGACAGCCGCAAGAGTTGGCGAACTCGCTCCCAATTCCTATAAAATCTTTAAATTCGGTACGACGCCCGGGATTCTGATCAACACAATGGAGGGAGAGCTCAAAGCATTCTCGGCTATCTGCACTCATCTTACCTGTAATGTCCTTTATGAGAGCGATACAGAAACGATTATCTGCCCGTGCCATAACGGCCGGTTCGACTTGAATGGGAAGGTGATATCCGGACCACCTCCATCTCCTTTGGAAGCGTTTAAAGTGGAAATAACGGGCGAAGAAATCATGGTCTCTAGAGAATAACCGATGAAAAATTTCATAAAAAATGCCTTCGCCTACCTGGATGCACGTTTCTTGCTATCCGACATCGCTCAATTCGCCAAAAAAAAGAAGGTCCCGGAGCACAAACATTCTTTCTGGTATTATTTCGGAGGGATTTGCCTTTTTCTCTTTATCATTCAAGTCATAACCGGAATTCTCCTTCTTCTGTACTACTCGCCTTCGGTCGATTCCGCTTATGAGAGCGTTCACACGATCATGAGTAAGGTCAAGTTTGGATGGCTGATTCGCTCGGTGCACAGCTGGACTGCGAATATTCTGGTCGGTGCCATCTTTATCCACATGTTCAGCTCATTCTTTATGAAGGCCTACCGTCCCCCGCGGGAATTGACCTGGATCACTGGATTTTTCCTTCTCCTGATCTTTCTGGCCTTTGGCTTCAGTGGATATCTCCTTCCCTGGAATGAACTCGCCTTTTTTGCCACCCGCGTGGGAACGGATATTGCGGGCACATTACCTCTGATAGGGAAATCTATCAAGGCCTTCATCCTTGGAGGACCGGAAATCTCCGGAGCCACCCTGCCGCGCTTTTTCTGGTTTCATGTGGCCATTCTCCCTCTTTTTACAGTTATAATCATGGGAGCTCATATCATCCTGGTCCAGACTTTAGGGATGAGTAAGCCAATCGGCTTACCTGAAAAAAGAATAAAAGAAGTCCCCTTTTTCCCGAATTTTATCTTGAAAGATTCTCTGGGCTGGATGATTATTCTTGCACTCATCGGAGTCCTCTGTGTATTTTTTCCATGGGAAATCGGGCAAAAAGCCGATCCTTTTGCAGCCACTCCCCTGGGGATTAAACCTGAATGGTATTTCACCTTCATGTTCACGACTCTTAAAATCATGCCCTCTCATGTTCTTTTCGCTGAAGGAGAAATCCTGGCTATTCTCGGATTTATGGTTGGTGGACTCCTGTGGTTACTGGTTCCCTTTCTGGATAGAAACGCTGCCAAAGAAAAGAAAAGCCCGGTCATCTCTTTTATCGGGTTTATTATCTTGCTCTATATAATCATAATGACAGCCTTAACATACCTTCATCCAAGATTATAGAAAGATGAAAGAACTGAAAAATAGAGAAAATATCTTCCGATTCATAATCATGACCGCGATCTTTTTGTTTTATCCCGCTCTGTCTCTTGCCCAGAGCAACAGCTGCATCAATTGCCACGAACTAATGGGAGATGAACTTGCCGTCCCGGTTGAAGCGTTTAAATTGGATGTCCATCAAAAATTCGGCTTGAGCTGCAGTGACTGTCACGGAGGGAATCCTGCAGAAGAAGAAGTCGAGATGGCCAAAGACAAAACATTTAAAGGTTCACCTCTGAGAAAGAACCTTCCTGAATTTTGCGCCTCATGTCATTCGAACCCCAGCTATATGAGACGTTTCAACCCGGGGCTCAGAATCGACCAGTTAGACATATACTGGACCAGCCAGCACGGCCAGCTCCTTAAAAATGGGGATACAAAAGTCGCTGTGTGCACAGACTGCCATGGCAGCCATGGTATTCTTGCGGCGAACCATCCCAAATCCTGGACGTTCCCCTGGAATATCTCTGAAACCTGCAGTCGATGCCATTCGGATAAAGACTACATGAAAGGCTACAGAATCCCCACAAATCAAATGGAAGAATACAAACAAAGCGTCCACGCCCGTGCGCTCTTCGAGAAAAAAGATCTCTCTGCGCCTGTCTGCAACGACTGCCACGGAAACCATGGGGCCGCTCCTCCTGAAGTCAGCTCCATTTCTTATGTCTGCCGTCAATGCCATCCCAGCACAGGAGAGCTCTTCTCTCAGAGTCCCCATAAAAAAGCATTCGAGGAAATGGAAATATCCGAGTGTGAAGCCTGCCACGGCAATCACAGCATTCTTCCGCCTTCGGACGAAATGCTTGGAACAGGGAAAAAAGCGATCTGCATCCAATGTCACGATCCTGATTCCAAACCATACAATGTGGCCTCGCAAATCAAGGAAAAACTCGACGCGTTCATCGGGAAAATCGAACGAGCCGAGAGCCTCCTGGAAAAAGCAGACAGCCAGGGAGTAGAAGTCAGCGAACCCAAATTCAAGCTGACAGAAGCGCATACAGCGCTCATTATAGTCCGGAATCTCACTCACAGCTTTTCGCTCGAAGCGATTTCAGAGAAAATCAAGGAAGGAGAAACAGTCGTTAGTGAAGTGGCTCTGGCTGGAGAAGAAGCTCTCAGAGAAGCCAAATTCAGAAAGACAGGGCTTATTGTGGCCACAGGTTTCATATTCCTGTTAGCTATCGCTTTATTCCTCAAGATAAAACTGATCGAAAAAAAGATTCCGCCTCAATAAAAGCCTCAAACAAATTTTTTTTCCTGCAATCCAGATAAACATCATGCGCCGCGGGTGTTATCTCGCGATGAAAATGCAAAATTCTCAATCGTTTTTCTCTCTCGCCATTGCTCTTAATTTTTCAATGGATAGAAAGTATCTTTGCGTCCGTTTGAGCTGATTTTATTACGATAAAAACTATAATTTCTATAGAATAAATATTGACTTATTCAGCGGGGTGAATTATCATACTCTTTAGTTCATATTGGAGGATCACATGAAGAAAATCCTACTCATACTGATCATCTTAATGACCCTATCATTACTTCTGAAGCTCTTCAGCCAGGAATTCACTTATGTCGGCGCGGCTAAATGCAAAATCTGCCACAGGAGCGAAAAACAGGGACAACAATTCACCATCTGGGAAGAAAGCACACATTCTAAATCTATTTCTGCTTTAAGTTCTTCCGAAGCTCCGGCTAGAGCCCAAGAAATGGGAGTGGACAATCCAGCTGAGAGCCCGGAATGTCTTAAATGTCATGCACCTCTTCATGAAAAAGCACCTGAGTTAAAAGAAGAAGGAGTCACCTGCGAAGTCTGCCACGGCCCAGGAAGCGATTATAAAAAACTGAGCGTTATGAAAAGCCGGGAAGAATCTGTGAAGAACGGCCTGATCGTCTACGATTCTCCTGAAGCAATAAAGAAACAATGTCTATCCTGTCATGAAAATGCTCACGGAATACCATTTGATTTTGATGCGAAGTGGGCAAAAATAAAACATCCGAGGCCTGAAAAAGATTAATCCAAATTTAATGAGGACAGATTTTACCGCATTAAATATTCGGATATACAATAAGCAGGAATAAAGCAACGAATTCCTCTCTTATCGAAGAGAATCAAAATGACTAAAATCAAATTTATCATTCTTTTTCTATCGCTTTGTTCCATTTTATTACTGTCCGGAGTGGGCAGGCCCCAAGGTTCTGAACTGAACAAGGAATGTTTAGCCTGTCACAATTCTGAAGCCGAGTGCGAGGAAAGACTTCAAATCAACGAAGATAACTTCTCTTCTTCTGTGCACAGCTCTCATAAATGCACGGATTGTCATCAGATTTTGCCTGGCGAAAAAGAATCTGAAATCCCTCATAAAAAAGACCTTCCTGATGTGAACTGTACCGCTCAGTGCCATCGAGAGACAACAAAGGATAAAGCCGACACAGGACCTCTTCTCTACCCGGACAGCGTGCACGGCAAAGCTTACCTGGAGAGAGGCGTGCAGGAAGTGGCCAAATGCTGGAACTGTCACACCAAACACAGCATCAAGAAAGCGTCTGACACCGAATCCACAGTCAACCGAATGAACATCCCTCTCACCTGTTCTATCTGCCATGAGGATATGCAGGTGGTCATTAAATTCAACATTCACTGCGAAGCCCCCTATCACGAATACCTCCAGAGCGTGCACGGCAAAGCACTTCTGGAAAAGGGCCTTTCTTCCTATGCAGCGGTCTGTACAGACTGTCACGGAATTCACGACATCAAGGGAGTCAGCGAACCGCATCTGATGGCCAAAAGGCCTGAAACCTGCGGCAAATGCCATGACACTGTTTTCAACGTCTACAAAGAAAGCATTCACGGCCGAGAAGCTCTCAAGGGAAACGTGGACGTCCCTCTCTGCGTCGACTGCCATGGCGAACACAAGATTGTCTCTCATCTTATTGAAGATGCACCCACATCACCTAAAAACATTCCCGACACATGTTCTACCTGTCATGCCCGGCCGGAAATAATGTCCAAATATGGAATCCCGGAAGACAGGACTGAAACCTTTATCGAGAGCATGCACGGGATTGCCGTGGGTTACGGCTACAAAGCGGCAGCCAATTGTTCGAGCTGCCATGGTGTCCACGACATCCGCCCAGCAAGCGATCCCCTCTCCAAAGTCAACCCAGCCAACCTGGCGAAAACATGCAGCCAAACCGACTGCCATCCCGACATGCCGGAGAAGATCGCTGAGTCAAAAATCCACATTGCTATGAGCCAGAAAAAATCCGGCTTTCTCTATTACGTCCAGCAAGTTCTCGTCTGGGTCATCTTTGTCGTGGCTGTGATCACCATCGTCTGGTTTGTTCCCGGTTTCCT
>CAZSGR010000131.1:0-9613 GCA_964606185.1 uncultured Eubacteriales bacterium | reverse complement strand
CCGGCTTAAACGGAGATCTGATACCTTTGCGGAGCGAAAGGCAATAGATCTTTATTGGTTTGTCAAAATAAGGCTCGGGCTGTCTTGTTCCCCATGGGCTCCCGACGACCGAACGAAGATTCCGGTCTGAGAGGAAGTAGATGAACTGGCCATCCGGGCTCCAAACCGGGCTCATGCTGTTGACTCTGTCACTTGTCAATGGAATATGCTTTCCGGTTTCTATGTTATAAAAATAGATCTGGAGAAACGTGTTAAAGGCGGACTGGGAATAAGCCAGCCATTTGCTATCAGGAGACCAGGATATGTCTCCAATTCCTTCTCGCGATGTGGAGATTCTGCTCTTCTTTTTGCTCTCTGTATTCAAAAGCCAAAGATCATTGTTCTTGTCATCAAAGACGATCCACTTTCCATCGGGCGAGGGGTGACCCTGGAAGCGCAGGATTTTGCCATCGTTTGTCAGAGGATTTTCCTCTCCAACACCGTTGGCCGGCATGGTGACGAATTCCAGTTCGCCGCTCTCATCGGAGAGAGCCAGGAGGGATATGCCATCGGGCATGAAGACCACATCCCGGTAGCGAATGCCTTCCTTGAAAGAAGCGCGCACCAGGCGGCCCTCACCGACAGGAGCCACAAAAACACGACCGCGAGCAGTCAGGACAACGCTCTCTCCGGTAGGGTGAACATGGGCAGATGTCAGGTAGTCCATGGGTTCCTTTACCCATTTTTCTCTTAATTGATCAAAATCCGAAGCCAACGAGATGGGAATGAGTTGATCTTGATTATTCCGCACATCCAACGCCCTAAGATCAGCCCCTAACTGGTAAACGATTCGGCCATCATCCATATATGGAGACTTCACATTCCAGCCCTGGTGTCGGGTATGCTGTTTGAGGTCTTTTCCCTCCTCATTCATGGACCAGATGTTCCAGGTCCCGTCCCGTTCACAAACATAATAAATCCGGCCATTCCACCACAGAGGAGAAAAATTTTCTCCCAAAAAGTCTGCTGTTAAATTTTGGGCTTCGGATTGACCAGCCGTGAACTTCCAGATATTTTGGGCTGTGCCTCCCTTATAACGTTGGGTGTTGTTGTTGTGGAAGCCCGGCCGGACAAAGTAGAGAGTCTGTCCGGACGCATCATAAGAACCATCGCTGGCTTGACTGATGGGAATCAGTTTTTTTTCCCTGGTTTTTAGGTCGATGGTCACAAGCTGGGGATTTGGCAGAGTCGAAAACGCCCTTGTCGTGTAGATAAGATGGCCATCTGGAGTAAACCCGACAACGGTGGACGAATCGGCTTCATAGGTCCAGCGAGTGGGCATCCCCCCGTCCAGAGGCATGGTGTAGACTTCTGTCGGTCCTTCGTAGGTTGCCGAAAAGGCTAAAGTTTGGCCATCAGGAGATATGGCAGGATGGGTTTCCTCGCCGGGATGAGTGGTCAATCGCCTTGCCATTCCACCCTGGATACCTACAGTCCAAATGTCCCCTTCTGCAGAAAATATCAGCGTATTTCCATGCAGGGCTGGATAACGATAATAGCCTTGAGCGGATGCTGCCGAAGAGGTGGAAGCGAAAACAAGGATAGTTCCTAAGAAAAGGGATAATAAAGAGAGCAGATGTTTCTTGTTTTCCATCGGAAAACTCCTTAAATTTTTTTGTCAAAAATCGATGATTTGAAATGGAGGTTAATGCTTATATCATAGCTTCATACAAGGGTCAAATATCTGGTTGAAATTGGGGCCTGAATTTCAGGTCGTCTTTACTGTCCCTAAGATGCTGCGTCTTTTCTTCCGTTACGACCGAAAGCTCCTCAATTCGCACTGTCTCTGCGCAGTGCGCACACTTTTGAGATTTTTCTACACAGCCACAGCCCTGGAGCTCATGCCAGAAGTGGTGACCGTGATCCAGATGGTTTGGAGGTTTTGGCTGAATTGTGCCACTTGTTGAGTCTTTGACCTTATCATTTTGGATGTGATAATCTTATTTCACTAGGGAAGTGGGTGGTAATTGGAAAAAATTGTGAGAGATTTGCCGCAAGTCTAAAAAAGGAAATTCTATTCTTACCCCATTTAGGGCAATTATTGCATTAAGGTTACAAATATTGTAACCTAGTAGCAAGATGCAAACGCTGACGGAAAAAATCTTAAATCTCGCACCCCCAGGGGGACTCTTCGATGAAACTGTCATCAGGAATCTATTCGGCGAGCGATCCGAAGCAGCCCGAAAAGTGCTCGTGCATCGCGCCGTCTCAGCGGGCGAAATCATCCGGCTCAAGCCAGGGCTGTTCCTGCTTGCCCCGGAGTTTCGCAAAACACACCCTCACCCATTCGTCATTGCCGCAATGCTGCACGCTCCCTCCCATGTGAGTCTGGAATCGGCCCTCGCCCACCACGGTCTTATTCCGGAAGCGGTTTATCAAGTCGCCAGCGTGACATCCGCCAGAAGCCGGACGTTTAATACCCCTGTAGGCGTTTTCAGCTTCAAAAGAGTCCCGGCCGTAAATCCACGAGCCGGCGTTCGAGCTCATAAAATCGACGGCCGGAGCTGGGCTTTTGTGGCCACACCCTTGAGGGCTATCGCCGACCTGATCTATACGAGAAAGGACGTGAACTGGGAAAAAGACGGACTCGTCTTTTTGACGGAATCCATGCGGATTGAACGGGATGATCTCGAAAATATGTCCTTTGAAAGCCTGAGCGAAGTGTCCAGGAGCCTCCGAGACCGGCGGACTACAGACTATCTTAGGAAACTTTTTCAGGAGCTGCGCAAATGATGGATCGTATCTTCGAAGAAAAGATCAAGGAATATTCGATCATGAGCGTCATCGATCAGGAAAATGTCCTCCAGGAGCTCGTCCAGCAGCACGTCCTAGCCAGCCTCTCCCGAGCCGGATTCTTTTCTAAGACGCAGGCCGTTTTTCACGGCGGGACGTGCCTGCGCATCGTCTACGGTATGAACCGCTTTTCCGAGGATCTGGATTTTTTTTTAAAACAGCCGGACTCTGATTTCAGCTGGGCGTTCTATTTGGACCATATTTTAAAAGATGGTGTGAGCGAGGGCCTGCATTTCACTGTCACAAAAAATATTAAGGAAGATGTGGCGGTCAAGAAAGCGTTTCTCCGAACAGATTCCATCGGCAAGGTCCTGCTCCTGGATTTGCCCTTTGAACGAGACGCCAGGAAGTCCATAAAAGTGAAGCTCGAGATCGACGTCAATCCCCCTCTAGGATCGCGCTACGAAACGCGCTACATTGCTTTTCCCGTCATCGCCGCCATAACCACCCAAAGCCTGGAATCCGGATTTGCCATGAAATTGAGCGCCCTTCTCGGCCGAATGTATACGAAGGGAAGGGACTGGTATGATTTTATCTGGTACATCAGCAAAAAGATCGTTCCAGATCTAGAACTGCTCCAAAATTCGCTTGACCAACAGGGTCCCTGGGCAGGCCAAGAGCTGCGAATCAATCCCGATTGGCTGGAAATGAGTTTGAAGAAAAGGATCACCGAGATCGACTGGGACATAGCTCACCAGGATGTCCAGAGGTTTCTCCCTCTCCGGGAGCAGGAAACCCTAAGCTTGTGGGAACGAAAGTTCTTCCTTCATCACCTCGGCATTCTCGCAGAATATATTGTCGCTTCGTGAGCGGCGAATATGACATTGGCATAAAAAAACTGAAGCTGCAAAGAATGTTTCGAGCTCTGCCCCACATCCTATCTCCAGGCCGCTTTCGTTTTAACCGAATCTCTTGCGTTTTCTGGCGATTCTTCCCCAACCGCGTTAAAGAAATAACACGGTTAAGAGCCCGAGAATCCCCCGCCGGGGCTGGGCCGAGCTGATCCTTAAGATCTATGAAGTGGATCTTCTGTTGTGCACCTCCTGTGGTGGCCAGATGAGGATCATATCTTTTATCGAAGAGCCGAAGACAATCGACAGGATCATCCGTCATCTCGAGCTGACCTTTGAAGCTGAACGGCCTCCCCCGCCTCATGTTGTCCAGCATGAACTCTTGATGGCAGGAGAGGAGAGAGGGGAGTATTTTTGAGGCCCTCTGTGGCTGCTTTTTGATGATTCAGGGGCGGATTCTATCTTAATCTTGATGGTTTGGAGGTTTTGGCTGAATTGTGCCACTTGTTGAGTCTTTGACCTTATCATTTTGGATGTGATAATCTTATTTCAGGACGTCAGCGGCTGGAAATCATGAAAAATGATGAGGGATTTGTGGCAAGGCCAAAAACGAACTTCATATATTTAAAAGGAAGATTGAATCAAACTTACTGAAAACAGGGAAGTTAAGGCATTTTCTCTGACAAATCGGAAAGGCTTTAATCCTACATATTTTTGGTTATCGCTCAAGCCAGATAGCTGCTGTCTTTCGAACAGTGGATTCTGGATCCTGCTTTGCAATCTGTTTCAACAGAGTGAGGGCCTCCTTTGTTCTCGATTGACCCAGGATCAAAACAGCCTTTTTTCTGCTAGTCGGGTCCGGGTGGTTTAAGGCGATGTCCGACAGGAGGCGGAAGGCCCTTGCCCAATCTATATGCATTAGGGCATCGATCGCAGCCAGTTTGATATCGATTCTCTCCTGATCCTGGATCAAAAGGCCATTTTCAATGATACCGGCATACTGCCGGTGGCCCAACTGATAGAGGCGTAGTGCGATTGTGATCTGTAGTATCTCGGCAGCATCCCTCCACTTGCTCTTCGGCAGGTCCGTGATGAGGCGATCCAGGTAGGGAAGGGCTTTTTGCTCGAGTCTTATGCCTTCTCCGCGATTCTTATGGTTCCGGCTGAGCCGGTCATAGGTATAGGAAATCCAGAACAGAGCGCCTCCCAGTTCGCGGCTTTCGGGAAAGTACTCTATGAACCAAGACAGGATCTGGATGGCTTTATTTGAGTTCTCATTATAAATGGCGGTCTTGGCTTCGATCATAAATTCGACTGCAGTTTGGGTCAGGACTAATAAAATACCCTTTCGATTGGTGTTGAGAAGTACGTCTTTGAACTCAGACATCATCTCTGTGGATAAAGCACTAACGATCCATTTTCCTTCCCTAAGAAAACGGAGGGTCCATTTTCCCTGTTCGTTTGTTTTGGCTTCTCTTTTAACATCAGGCCGATCCTCTGAAACGGCTATGACTCTGGCCCCGGACACCGGGGCACCATGTTCATCCTGGACAAATCCTGTCATTGAATAGTCTCCTCTGTCTCCGCGGACAATCAAGGGCCTTCTTTTTTCTGTCTGAGCGAACACGACCGAACTTATAAGAACGATGACCAAAATGACACTTGTTCCCTTAATAATCGAGTTCCATAAGTCTCTCATAGGTTTGTTCCTTTTTCTATCTTTGATGTCTGATGCATTTCAGCATACCTCATCCGGAAAAAGATCTCTTTTTCTTTGATCATAGTTTTAATGAACTCATGGGATTCCGGAGTCCCTGCCTCAAAATTGGCTGTCTCATACAGCACAATCTCCAGATCGTTCAACAGCGGGATGACTATGGGATCATTGGATTCTTCGAGTAAAGCCCGAAGATTCCGGTTCTGAAATAATAGAAAACGGGCTTTCCGCTTTTCGACAACAAGGATTCGCTGATTGGTTACCAATGATTCATTATTCATGTATTCCAGGAGAGACGTACCGACTTCTTCCATGTGTTTCTGGATCAAGCGGCTGGTGATGTCCTGCTGAAGGAATTGAGGGCCGGGACCGGTTGCTGGGGGAAAGAGGATGAACTTCCCGATAAGGAATCCCAGGAGAAGAATTCCCAGTGCTGCCGCCGGCAGAAGTCGCCGGATCAGAAGTATCCGCCTTTCTCGAACCCGCATTTTCCCTTCCATGCGTGTCCGAATAACATTCCAGGAGGTATTCCAGTTAAATTTTGGCGTCCGGCCTGGAATAGAGGCCATCCATTTGATGTCCCGCTCGATCTCCTCATATTTCCGCGAGCAGGCTGGACAGTTCTTCACATGGGCTTCAATGGCCTGCTGCTCAAGAGGATCGAGATCGTCGCTGAATGACAAAACTATTTTCTTTTCGCAATCCCTACACTTCATGAATCTTCCCCACTGTACAGCGCCATAGCCGACCGGAGCTTGGTGACAGCCCTATACAACTGCTTCCGGACGCTTCCCTCTGAACATCTCATATGGGCAGCCACATCTGCAGTAGACATCTGGTTGGAATGTTTAAGAATGAAAATCATCCTCTGCCCTGGAGATAGGGATTCCATAGCTTCATAAAAAGCTTTTCTGATTTCCATATTCACATACTTCGCTTCTGGCCCGGAAGACTGCGTGGCCTTAACATGTGTCTCTCTGATTTCGGATTCGGGCCGGAACGGCTGTCTCTTTTTTTTCTTGATGAAATTGATGGCGCAGTTAATCCCGATCCGGTAGATCCAGGAAAAAAAGCTGCTATCCAGCTGCGGTTTGTACCTTTTGATAGCAAAAAAGCTCTTAACAAAGACATCCTGCAAAAGCTCCTCCGTGTCCTGATAGTTGCCCGTATACCGGAAGATGAGGGCGGCAATGGCCTCCCGGTATCGTAAATACAGTTTTTCAAAGGCCACCTCACAGCCTTTTTGGGCTGCCTTGATCAAGGCAGCTTCCTTGTTATCCATTCCTCATAGTGCATCCATCTGGATTCACTCACTCTCTAATAAAACAAGGAATCCAAATTCTTACTTACATTTACTTTTATAATAAAACATAACAGCAAGTATTAACAAACGGAACAACCTTAGTCAGTTGCCGGTTTTTAAATGAAAGAAGCGGTAGTTGTGGAGCTTTTTGTCCTGAAAAACCATGCGTACCACAACATAGTCAGTACATTTAATTTCTTGTCTGTGGAAGCTCAACAACATATCAGGCTCCCCTTTATACAAGTTCATCGACCCTTCTCTGCCCTCATTGACGTAGATCATCACATCGTAGTACCCATTTTCCTCAAATATCTTCTGCGCTTCCTTTTTGGAAAACGGAGCACTGCGATGGGTGCTTTTGAGGACCATCTCAGGCGTGGGATTCACTTTTTCCCACTTAGAAAGTAACTTGAATTTCCATTGATCAGTGACCAAGGGGATAACCTCTTCCGGGCATTTTCCCATAAGCGGATCCACCTGTCCCTCGTATTGCTTTACCAGTTTAGCCTCGGGACTGTGAATACAACCGGTTATAAGAAAGAAGACGATTATGAGCCCAGGGAGTTTTGTTCTGCTAATCATGCTTTATTCCTCCTTAAATATGGCCAAGTCACTTGAAGAAATCCGAAACCCGGCCTGGCAGTGATTTCCGAATAACCTCACTCACCATTAAAACAATAAATCCATTGCGATGACTGACAACCAGAACAAAACAAGAGGCAATTTCCAGGGTATCGAATCTAAGTCGGGAGGAGTGTCAGTCGAATGCTGAAAAAATTGTTTATATTATCTAGAGGATTCGCTGAAAAACTGAATTTCCATAAGGAGAAAAAAATGACAAAGTCAAGGCTGTTGAATCGGTCCCATATCTCTCTAATCCTGGCCTTTGCGACGGCTCTGTTCGTTCCTTCCGGCCAGTTGAGAGCGGGGACACAAAAAAAGTTGTCGGATCAGATGAGCATTGAGGAGATCCTCAAAGCAACTGGCGAATACTGCGAGAGGGTCAAGCAGATGGCCCTGCACTACATCTGTCTGGAAAAAATAACCGATATTGAAAAATTCTTCGGTGGCATGTCCCGTTCTTCTGGACTGCATAGGGAGAACATGATTTTCAATGTCCGGAGGACCAAGCGGCAAACATACACATACGACTATCAATTGATCAAGAAAGGTGATGAGCTTTTAGAACAGAGAATCATGCTGAAAAAAAACGGAAGGAAAAGGCACCAGAAGAATGCTGATCTCAGCCATCTCAAGTACTTCAGCAAGTTCCTGATTTACGGTTCGGTGGGATTTCTCAGCCGGTACTGGCAAAGCCGCTTCACTTACACCTACTTTGGCGAAGACAAAATCAACGGTGAACCGGTCGTCATCATCCAGGCCGTTCCCAATGATGTACGCCTGGATAACTCCAACATTGGCCGCATCTGGATCAACAAAGATTTTCAAATCCTTCGTGTAGAGTGGGAGCCCTCCTGCATACAAGACTACCAGGATGAAACCATAGGTTCGAAACTGGGCGAATTCCAGAAAACGGTAGTCTGGACAGTGGATTACAGTGTCGAAAAAAACGGGATTCTATTTCCCGGTAAACAGATCATCCAGGAAATTTTTTTCCAGGACTCATCAAACGGGATACAGCGAAAGGCTGTAAAACGGGAGACACGCTTTATCTATGACAATTACAAATATTTCACAGTCGAGACGGATGTCAACTGGCGAAAAAAGGGACAGTGATTTCATTGCGCCATGCATCATTTTTGTTGCTGATGGTTATGTGTGGAATTCTGGGCGGATGTAATTTTGCTCAGTTAACGGAGAACGGGTATCTCCCTCCAGAGCTGCAGCATTTGAATAAGGGTGTGCGCCTCCAAAAGGAAGAGAATTTTGAGGCCGCCATCGAAGAGTACACGCTGGCCATTAAGATCGACACAGGATTAACAGAAGCCTATTTAGGACGTGCCGGCTCTTTCTCCGCAGTCGGAGAGTATGTCGAAGCGATCCGTGATTTCACTCGTGTGATCGATCTTGATTCTGAACGGCTTGATGCTTTTATTGGACGAGGAATCGCCAACATGGAAATCGGTGATTATGAATTGGCCTTATTGGATTTTGACAGGGCCATCGATATCAATCCCTATTCAGTGCGTGCTTTTATCAATCAGGCTGATCTCAAGATTCGAACAAAAGATTTAAAGGGTGCTTTGAGTGATTATTCAAAGGCTATAAGCATCGATCCGAAAAACGCAGTCGCCTTCTATAACCGGGGTATTGTCCGAGAAAGAATGAAAGACTTTGCACATGCAGTTCAGGATTATGAAATGGCGGCCTCACTGTCTCCAAAACTCGCTCCCGAAGCCAGTAAAAGGATCCAGTTCTGCCGGAACCGTCTGCGCCGCAAGATCATCAACTCCCCCCTGAAAAATCCTACGGAATAAATTCGGCTTTGTTGCATGAATCGAAGACATGTGCACCTCTTCTTCTATTTTCTTATCAAACACCCTGTAGACTCTGCCCATGCCTCCTTTACCCAGCTCTTCGATGATTCCGTACCTGGAGGCGAAAGTAGTTCCTCTGATAAAATCTTCGGTGGGTGTTTTGAGGGTTTGGGTGACAGGGATTTCCTCTTTAGGGATTAATTGAGTTCCGCATTCACCACAGAACTTCAGAGTATCAGGATTTTCCCATTGACATTTGGGACATTTAATTCCCATTTTTCCCTTCGCTTACTTAGCAATAGCATTTCATTGGGCCCAAGGGGGAATATTTTCTAATTTATAGCATACAAGTCTTGAGATGCCTTCTTCTGTCTCTTCATATATTTATAAAAGACCATTAGAAAAAGTCATGCGTCTTTTTTTCCCTTACAACCGAAAGCTCCCTGGCATAAATTTGCACTCTCTGGATTTAAAGTATTTATTACTATTACGTCTCGAGACTCCCATGTGTTTATCTTTGGTCCAGAAATAT
>CAZSGR010000130.1:0-9630 GCA_964606185.1 uncultured Eubacteriales bacterium | reverse complement strand
TTAGGTATCTGAAAATGTTTTTTAACATTAATCAACCTACCCCTATCTTTCAAAAGTTATATAATATTAAATCTTCTAGTTTGTCAAGGTATATCATTCCAAGAATAAAATAATTACGGACTCATTTATCTCTTGGTTGAGATGAAATTGTAGAAATCCCATTTTAATATATTTATTGTGACCCTCTTTAACATGCGATAGAATATGTATGTTCCCACTATTCATTCTGGAGAGGGAGAATGAAAATACCGGGTATTATCCTCATGATATGTCTGTTGGTGTGTGGGCTGCTCACTGCCTTATCAGAGTTCGAGCAGGAGGAGTTTTCCCTTGAACAACTGACTCCGGAAAATTACAACTATAAAGAAGCAACAGGATGTTCCAACTGCAAAGGAGAACAGAACAGCTTCATGCCCCGGGCCGCAGGAGTTGACATTTCTTCCGGAACGCCAATCGTTGACGAACGGGGATGGCTGGCCAGTGTCCATGCCGTATCCCAAAGCCACGGTGACCGGATCAACACAGCCTGTGCCTGGTGTCATGCACCGACTTCAGAGGGAGCTACCAGAGATAAAGAAAAGGCCGCACCTCTTCCTAAAGGAACCTGGCAAGGCGTATCCTGCTTCTCCTGCCACCCCGGTGCTGTGGAGAGAAATAAAAGGAAATCCCTTGTGAGCAGCTACACTCCGGGAACCGATCCTGCTGATCCGAAAAACTATATCTTTCGAGACCGCACCGACGGGAAAGAAATGAACAGCCATTGTGCCCACTGCCATCACGAATCCCATGATTTACTCGTTGAAGCCAAAAAGAAGATGCTTGCGTCGGGAAATCTCAGATGCATAGACTGCCATATGGCGGCCTATGATGTGACCAATGGACATGTGGAACGCCACCATAACATGAAGGTGAAGGCAAATCTTCCCCAATCCTGCAGTGGAGGCATGGGGAGAGCCATGACCTGCCATGAAGGGCGGACAAGAGATTGGTTCATCGAGAATATTTCCAGGGTCAAGGGTCCCAGAAAAAAATGGTATCCTCTTTGAGAATTCTATAATCTGGCTATTTGATTTTTTTAAGCCGCAATGTCCGCCTTAAAAAAGCCAGTTCCATTCCAGCGACCTCTCCGTCCTCATTTCTGAAGAATGTCACCTTCCACGGTTCGTGCCGGCAGTAGAAATCGTCCTTCCCGATGGCGTAGATCTCGTCGTAACCGAAGTCTGTGATGAAAAGACGACCGGACCTTTCCCAGACAATAACGACAAATCCACTGTCCGTGGAGTAGCGTCCTATGTATTCGTCCAATTTATCCGGATCCATCTGTATCTCTGGAGGACGTTGAAAAATATATTCGGAAGGAATTTTCCCGTCATTATCTCGAACATCCTTCTGCGCACCCAACGAAACCAGAAGTTCCATCATGTCCATGTGGCCGCTTTTGGCGGCTACATGAAGGGGGGTCCATCCTTCTTTTGTGGTGAGATTGGGATCAGCCCCTTTTTCGATCAACAGGCGCACTGTTTTTAAACAGTTGCGGCGGGCGGCTGCATGCAGGGCAGTCCTTCCCCATTGGTTTTGAACTTTCAGGTCGGCTCCCTTTTCGATCAAGAACCCGACAATCTCAGCGTTGTCATAATGGCAAGCCCTGTGAAGGACTGTACCTCCATCCCATCCGATGTTTCGGGTATCGGCTCCCCTGTCCAGCAGGAGTCTAACCGCATCCCACTGGGCGAGCGTGGCTGCCCAGTCCAAAGGCGTATATTTATAGTTATCCAGAACATTCAACAAAGAGGCATCCTGGGAAAGAAAGGATTCGAGCGTTTTGATATCTCCCTTTTTCGCCGAGTCATGGATCTCATGGGCTGGAAGTAGCATGAGAGATAAAACCAGTACTCCTGACAAAAGAAGTGCATATTTTCGCATCATCTCACTCCTCTGATACCTATTATAAACAATCTATGACTCGTTAATAATCCTTCTTGGCAAATTCTCTAGCGTCTTTCCTATTGTAAATACTTTGCAATCCAGTCGAGAACAGTCCTCCACCAGAGTTCTGCGTTTTGCGGTTTCCCGACAAAATGATTTTCATCGGGAAAATAAAGCATTTTTGATGGAACTTTCATTCTCTGGAGAGCCGTGAAAAATTGAAATCCTTGAGTGACTGGCACCCTGAAGTCGTACTGGCCGTGGATCACCAGACAGGGTGTTTTAAAGTTCTGGACATAGAAGCTTGGGGACCATTTCTCGTACATTTCCTTATTCGACCAGGGTGTTCCCCTGAACTCCCATTCCGGAAACCAGAGTTCTTCAGTCGCCCCGTGCATCGAGCGCAGGTCATAAACTCCGGCATGGGATATCAGGCAGTTAAACCTGGTGGTGTGCCCTTCGATCCAGTCGATCATGTAGCCTCCGTAAGAGGCTCCGGCAGCTGCCAGCCGATCCTTGTCGATGAAATCGTACTGAGAGAAGAGGTAATCCAGGCCTTTCATGATATCTTCATAGGGTTTTCCTCCCCAGTCTCCGGTAATGGAGTCAGTGAAAGACTGGCCGTAGCCCGTGCTTCCGTGGAAATTGATCATGGCTGTCACATAACCCGGAGAGGCAAACATCTGGGCATTCCAGCGGTAGTGGAAGTTGTCTGACCACGCGCCTTGAGGTCCGCCGTGGATGAGCATGACTAGCGGATATTTTTTTGAAGGGTCGAAAAAAGGAGGCTTGACCAGGAAACCATGGATTTTTTCTCCTTCGGCTCCATCAAACCAGAATTCTTCACTGGGATTCATCTCGATTTTCGAGAGAAGTTTTTTATTCATCGCAGTGAGCTGAGTGATTTTTTTCGTTTTTAAACCAAGAGAGTAAACATCTGTGGGATGATCGAGCGCCTGTTTGAGAAATATCATCGTCTTCCCATCCGGAGTCAGGCAGGGAGAGCTGAGAAAATGACCCTCCAAAATTTTTTCAAACTTTTTGCTTTTGATTTCAATCCTGCCCAGAGAAACCCGGCCTTTTTCCTCGAACGTGATGAAAAGAGTGGAGCTGTCCGAAGACCAGAGTATATCGTTGACCGAAATGTCCATTTTTTCTGTCAAGTTTGAGTCTTTCTGATTATTCCGGTCATAAAGGATGAGACTGTATTTATCCGCCTCAAAACCGGGCCGAGCCATGGCTCGATAGGCAATATAGCGTCCATCTGGAGAATAATGAGGAGAATTGTCATTGGCTCTGTTTTGAGTGATTGGCTGGATTTTTCCTCCCTTTATGGGAGTGATGAACAAATCGTTGTTTGTGCCGAGAGATATTTTGAATTGCGGGTCGATATTCCGGACAAAACAGATGGTTTTTCCATCAGGGGAAAAGGTGTAGTCATGGGCGCTTCCGAGAGAAATGGGTGGAGTATCAAAATTGCCGGGAGTGACATCGATGGATTTTCCCCCGTCCGCAGGAATGACAAAGAGATGACTCCTCTGCTCATCTTGCCATGCGTTCCAGTGTCGGAAGAGAAGCTGGTGAAACATCTTGGCCTGGACTGCACTCTTGGCCTTTTGCTCGTTTCTTTTTTTGTTGCATTCGTCATCCGGGCAGTCCGGATAGACAGAAGAGAGAAATGCAAGGTGTTTCCCGGTTGAAGACCAGATAACGCCGCTCGCCCCAGTGGATAGTGTAGTGACCTGAAAGGCTTCTCCTCCGCGGGGATCGATCATCCAGATTTGGGGAGACCCGCTTCTGGAGGAGATAAAGGCGATTCTTTTTCCATCCGGAGACCAGCGAGGTCTTGAATCGGCTTTGGGGCTGGAGGTTAGTCTCCAAGGCTCCCCTCCGGCTAGGGGAACGATCCAGATGTCACTGTTACTCGTGTTATTTTCCTTGTCCATTTCTGTGACGACATAAGCTATCAGGTCTCCTTGCGGAGAGATTTGTGGGTCGCTGACACGCTTGATGCGGATAAAATTGTCAAAGGAAATGGGCTTTTTGGCAGATTCAGCGTGGACGATTAGAGCGAAAAAAGTGAGCAGTAAAACGGAAGAAAAAATAATAGGTATTTTTCTCATTCTTCCTCCTCCTTTTTTGTAATGAAAGATTTCTACTTAACACAATTCCCCGCTTATTTTCAATACCCCCGGGATCAGCCCTCCAAAATTTCTGTCATTAAAGTAATGCGGCATGGATAAACCTGTCTCTTAAAATCGTATTGACATCCCTTAGCTCCGTCCCTATAGTATAGCCTTAATATGAGGAGCATGTATGGATCAGGAAAGACGTTCCCCCAAGAATTACCCGCTGGTTAAGGCAGTACAAAGAGCCTATCAAGCCGGGCAGGAAGACGAAGCGCTCGAGCCTTTAGTCGCTGTCGACTCATCGGATCAGCCTCTCGGAAGATTCAGAAAGGGGGATTATGTGATTTTCTACGACATCCGCGGCGAGAGAGAGATCGAGCTCACCCAAAGCCTGATTCAAAAAGAGTTCAGTTCCTTTCCTGTTGAAAAGGATTTGGGTTTGAATTTTGTGACCATGATCGAGTACGATTCTTCGCTCGACGTCAAAGTGGCCTTTCCTCCGGAGGGGAAGATTCCGAATACCTTATATGAAGCCCTCTCAAAGGAAGGGCTGAACTTCCTCAAGATTTCAGAATCCGAGAAAGCTGTTCATATCGGCTATTTTATGAACGGAAAAAATGACGAGGTATTTCCAGGAGAGAAAAGGATTGTCGTCCCTTCTCCGGAGGGTGTTTCTTCCTATTCCTCAACACCGGAAATGAGCGCCAGTCAGGTGACAGATGAGATTTCTGAAAATATCGGTAATCATTCCTTCCGGATGATCACAGCCAATTTTGCCAATGTGGATGTGGTCGGCCATATCGAGGATAAGACGGCTGTGATTCAGGCTGTTGAAGAGGTGGACTTTCAGTTGGGAAGGGTTGTCGAAGACTGTCGAAGAGAGGGAGTCGCGCTTGTCATCACATCTGACCACGGCACGGTTGAAGAATGGCTGTATCCGGATGGAGCGATAAACACCGGCCATACCAAGAATCCTGTTCCTTTTATCATCGCTGATTTCGCATTAAAAAATCCGGAGAGCCTGGGTATGAACAGAGAAGGGGAGCTGGCTGACGTGGCTCCCACACTTCTGGCCCTTCTGGGGATGGAAAAACCGGTTGAGATGACTGGAGAAAATTTGCTGAATCAATCATTTAAAGATGATAGAACTGAGCGAAGAGTGCTTCTCCTCATCCTGGACGGCTGGGGGATGAGGGAGGAGACAGAAGGAAATTTGATTTCCGAAGCCAGGACTCCAGTCTTTGACAAGTTGTGGTCACGTTTCCCCCATGCCTTGCTCGAGGCTTCAGGAGAAGCCGTGGGAATGCCCTCTCTGACTGTGGGTAATTCTGAGGCCGGCCATCTCCACATCGGTGCGGGCAGACGGATTTTTCTGGACCGGGTCAAGATTGATAAAGCCATTGAAGATAGAAGTTTTTTTCGCAACGAGGCGTTTCGCTGGGCAATGGAAAGCGCAAAAAAAGACCGGAAAGCCCTTCATCTCCTGGGGATTGTTTCCTTCTACAGCTCCCATGGTAGCATTGATCATCTTTTTGCCCTGCTTAGCCTGGCCAAAAAGCTTGAAGTGGATCAAGTGTTTATCCATTCTTTGATCGGCCGAAGAGGAGAAAAACCCGAGAGCGGTACGATCTATGTGGCTAAAGTTCTCGATATGTGCCAGTCTCTTTCTCTCGGTCAGATTGTGACGGTGATAGGACGATTCTGGGCTCTGGACAGAGAAGAGAACTGGGATAGGGTGGAAAAGGCTTACCGGGCTCTGGTTTACGGAGAAGGAACGCATGTTCCGACTGCTGACGAAGAGATGTAGTCGATGGAAAAACTAAATTTGCGAAACTTTTCTCACAAAATAATCGTATTCTTATAAAAGTGCTTGGTATAAGATAGAACAGATGAGTATCGAGGTTAAAGATATCTACTTCAGCTACGGGAAGATTATGGCTCTCGATGGCGTGAGTCTGGATTTGAACCAGGGAGCCATCGGACTTCTGGGACCCAATGGCGCCGGTAAGAGCACCCTGATTCGCATCATGCTGGGATTTCTCTCCGCAAACAGCGGCGAGGGCCGTATTCTCGATTATGACATCAAGACACAGCAGGCGGAGATTCGCCGTTATGTGGGGTATATGCCTGAAGATGACTGTTTCATTCCTGAACTGGATGCGGTTTCTTTCACTTCCTATCTAGGTGAATTATCCGGCATGCCCCGTCAGGAAGCCATGAAGCGCGCCCACGAAGTTCTCTATTATGTCGGACTTGAAGAAAGTCGCTACAGAAAGGTAGAATCCTATTCGGGAGGGATGAAGCAGAGGCTCAAGCTGGCACAAGCACTCGTTCATGACCCGAGGCTCATGTTTCTAGATGAGCCGACAAGCAGTCTGGACCCTCAGGGTAGAACAGAAATCCTGGAACTGATAATGGATATCTCCTCTAAAAAAGATATCCAGGTCTTAATCTCCTCTCATATCCTCCCTGATATAGAGTTGACCTGCAGCTATGTGGTGATTCTGAATAAGGGGAAAGTCGCGGCTGAGGGCGATATTTCCAAGCTCAAAGAAATTCGCGACCTGTATGAGATTAGAGTAAAAGGAGAAGTGCAAGGTTTTCTCGATAGATTGAAAGAGATGAAATGCAGAGTGGAAGAGACTGAAGATGGGATTCTGAAGGTCTACACTCCTTCAGGTTATGACAGACAGGAATTTTTTAGAATCGCTGCTGAGGAAAATGTCCAGTTAAGGCATTTTGTGAAAAGCCAGTCTTCGCTTGAAGACCTGTTTGCCGATGCGGTGGGAGTGGATTGATGACGATCAAAGAAAAAGGGTATGCGCACTGGGAAGGAGAATTTCTTGATAAAAAACTTCCGTGGTGGGCGATAACCCGCTACGGCATAAAACTAACATTCAGAAAAAAGTTCTTTAAGCTGATATTTGCAGGAAGCCTTGTTCCGGCTGTTGTCTTTCTGGCTGGGATTTATGTTTCAGAGCGGTTGGAAGATTTCAAATTCATGTTTCGAGAATCTGTGCCTTTTCTTCAGATCAATCCCGCGTATTTCAAAACGTATTTATCCGATGGCTTCATGCTTTTTATCATGCTCGTCATCTTGATTTTTTGCGGTTCAGGTCTCATCTCCGATGACCTCAAACACAATTCTCTTCAGCTGTACTTCGCTCGGCCTCTGAAGAAAAAAGACTATTTCTTCGGGAAAACTGCTGTTATCGTCTTCTTCTTATTCATACTTACCCTCGTTCCCGGCCTGGTGTTTTTTATCATGAAGCTTGTTTTTGCGGGGAGCTTTCAATTTTTTCTCTCTTACCCATGGCTTCCGCTGTCGATCATCGGCTATTCAATATTAGTGACTGCATTCTTTTCTTTCTACACGCTTTTCATTTCATCTTTGAGCAAAAACAGAAGGTATGTGGCCATCATGATTTTTGGCATCTATTTTGCTTCTGAAATCTTTCGTGCGATTTTCTATGATAATTTTCACAATCATTACTTTTCTCTCCTATCGATTAGAGCCAACATTCAACAGGTGGGAGCTTTTATTTTCAGTGAAAAAACACCTTATCCGATTCCCTGGTTTTATTCTCTTTTGGTTTTGATTTCGATATGTGTTTTAGCTGGCTTTATTTTGAAAAAGAAAATTAAAGGAGTTGAGATCGTCAAATGAAACCAGTCGTCGAAACAGAACATCTATCCAAATGGTACGGAAACGTCCTGGGATTGAGTGATGTCTCGCTCCATATCGAGCCAGGGATAACAGGGATCCTTGGGCCGAACGGTGCGGGGAAATCCACGTTTCTCAAGCTTATTTCAGGACAGATCAAGCCAAACATAGGAACATGTGCCGTCAAAGGCGAAATGATCCGCAACAATTATCCTCTTTTCTCCAACATCGGGTTCTGTCCGGAACAGGATGCCTTCTACGAGGAGCTGACAGGCTGGCAGTTCATGATCGGGCTTTTAAAACTCCATCATTTCTCTGCATCTGAAATTGAATCCAGGGCGAGAAAGGCGCTGGAAATCGTCGATTTAATCGAAGACAAAGACAGAATTATAAAATCATACAGCCGGGGCATGCGCCAGAGATTAAAAGTCGCTCAGGCTATTGCTCACGATCCAGAGATTATCATCCTTGACGAACCTTTGAACGGACTCGATCCTCTGGGGAGACGCAAGATTATCCACCTCATCAAGACCTATAAAGGTGAGGGACGGACAATCATCGTTTCCAGCCATGTCCTGCCCGAGATTGAAGCCATGACCAAACGGATAATCCTCATCCACCAAGGAAAGATCTTCGCCCAGGGTGATATCCATTACATCAGGGATCTTATCGATACACATCCGCATATTGTTTCCATAAAGTGCAGCAACCCACGCCAGCTGGCCTCAAAATTCATCCAGGAGGATTTTGTTCTGAACGTGAATTTCAACTCTGCGGAAGATACTCTTCTGGTTGAAACCAACAACAGGGATAAGTTCTTCGGCCTTCTTCCATCTCTCTTTGTCAAGCATAACATAGATGTTGAGGAAATTACGTCTCCTGATGATAACTTACAGGCCGTCTTTGATTATTTGGTGGGAAGATAAGATGAGTCAAGAAAGTAAAGGGAAATTGGCATTTTTCCTGAATTCTTTGAGGGATGTTTTCCCTTTTTTCTTTTCTATGAGCAGGAAATCAAAAAAGACAAAGATCTTTTTTATGGTGAGTGTTTTGCCAGTCGTGATTGCCCTGATCATCAAGTTGAATCAATTCTTCTCTGATCGAACAGCCATCCGAGGAATTTACATTTTTGACAACATGACAATCGCGATCTATCTCCAGTTTCTCATCCTCATCCTGGCTCTTTTTTACGGGACATCTGTTTGTTCTGAAGAGGTTGAAGGCAAGACGTTGACTTATTTGACTACACGGCCGGTTTCTAAATCGGCACTTATTGTCGGGAAATATGCAGCCTATACTTCGTTGACCATCATAATGACGAGCATTGGATTGATCCTCTCTTTTTTCATCCTGAATTTGAATGACTTGCTGGATTTTTCCCTGTATAAAATTCTATTGAGGGATGTTGTCGTTCTCAGCCTGGGATTGATGTGCTATACGGCTTTTTTCACCTTTATCGGAACCATAATGAGAAAATCGATTCTGTTCGGGCTGATTTTCAGTTTTGGATGGGAGAATGTGATTCAGTACTTTCCCGGCTCCACACAGCGCTTTGCCATAATTCATTACCTCAAGTCTCTGCTTCCCGTTCCTCGGACAGGACGGTTTTCCTTCTTGATGTTCAGGTTGGAGCCCAGTTCGCCTCTGTTTGCAGTGTTCATGATTTTTCTGATTATAGGCGTATTTCTCGGTTTAGCCTGTATTCTGTTTTCCTGGAAAGAATATATATTTGAAGATTAGTAAACAGAAGAGAGTAAAGGAAAGGGGGTAAGCCATTTCTTTTTCAATAATCTTGTTTATAGTTTATGCTCAGGACAAAAGAAAAGGGGATAGGTCTTTATGCGCAGTAATTAGGCAACTCTTTTGGTAATGATATTGAAGGGTAAAGTGTCATTGCGAGCGAAGCGTGGC
>CAZSGR010000129.1:0-9717 GCA_964606185.1 uncultured Eubacteriales bacterium | reverse complement strand
AATAGATGGGGACACCTATTATCAGAAGAAGTATCCCCAAAACTTGAGTGACAATCCGTGGGATGGGGAAAGTGAGATGAGACATCCAGAGAAAATGCACAGTTAAAATGATGGCTGAAAAAAGAACAGATATTATTGCGAATTTGAGACCAACTCCTAATAAAGTCATTTGTTTGTTCATTTTCTTAGACACTTGCTTTCTCTCTAGATTCATACGAAAAAAAATGAGAAGAGTTTATCCTGTTGTTCTGAACTGCTAAATGTTTAGAGGCGAAGTCCACCTACTCAACTATCTTGATCTTTATATGCGAAGGATACTTTTTAGAACGGTGCACTCTATGAACCGCCTTCTGAAAATCCTCTTCCCTGGCATGATAGATATCCACAAACTTCTGAGGGTTTCTATCGATCACTGGAAACCAGGTACTCTGAATCTGCACCATGATCCTGTGACCCTTCCGGAAACAGTGGCATTTGTCCCGAAGGTCAAACTCGATCTTGGTTACCTTGTTCGGAACCAGAGGATTGGGATGTTCATAGCTGTGTCGGTATTTGCTCCGGAAGACTTCACCGGCAAGAAGCATCTGGAAATCCCCCATCCTGACATTCTGGGGATTCGGCTGATTATCAGGAGCATTCCCGGGATAAACGTCAATCAGTTTCACAATCCAATCCGCATCCGTTCCGGTGGTGGAGACATAGAGGCTGGCGATTATCGGCCCAGCGATAGTGATGTCCTTTGTGAGCACTTCAGATTGATACACCAGAACATCTGGCCGGCGGGACGCAAATCTCTGGTCTTCAACCATCCAGAGATGCCCCTGGCTTGTTCGAATTTCCGAAGACCAGGGTACAGGTTTGTCAGGATCGCTCACGTATGAATCACATGTTCTGTCTGATTCTTCCAGGGGAGAGTCAAAGGAAAGTTTCCCATTGGCGTGAAGATAGATATTCCTTTCTTGAGCTTTTTTTGGCGGCCATTGATCATAGGATCTCCATTCATTCGATCCTGTCTCAAAGACTAGTGCCTCGGGTAGGTCCAGTGTCCTCTTGTCTTTCAGGTAATAATTAAAGAAGGGCAATTCCACATTTTCCCTGTAATACACACCCGTCTTTGTGCCGAATCTGATGTTCCCTAAAGCATCCCCGTCCATTCGCGCCCAGCCTCCGTGGTGCCAGGGCCCAACCACAAGAATGCTCTTATTGCCGGGATTTTTCTTTTCTATCGTGGAGTAGATGCTCATCGGGCCATAAAAGTCCTCGGCATCAAACCAGCCAGCCACATTCAGGATGGGATGTTTGATGTTATTCAGATGTTGGAGGACATCTTGCTTTTTCCAGTATTCGTCGTAATCTCCATGCTCCATGTATTCATTCCAGGTGGGAACGCTGTCGCGTAAATATTTTTCATTCACATTGGAAACAGGACCAAGCTCAAGGAAAAATTTGTAGCCATCCGGCGTTCCGTATCTGAAACGGGCTGCACGTTGAGCTGACGGGCCTGTTCTGACTCGGGCACTACCAGCCAGCCATCCGAAAGTGTACATCAGGCGAAAGGCTCCGTTGTGGTGAAAATCATCGCCAATCCACATGTCTGCAGGTGATGCCTGGGGCGAGGAGGCCTTCAGGGCCGGATGGGCATCGATCATCCCCATCACAGTGTGCCAGCCAGGATAGCTGATTCCCCATTGTCCCACACGTCCGTTATGATTAGGTATGTTTTTCAACAGCCATTCGATGGTGTCATAAGTATCGCTACTGTCATCGACATCCCGTTTGGTGCGCTTGACACTTTTGTGCGGCCACATCACGACAAATTCCCCTTCGGATTTATATTTCCCGCGGCAGTCCTGGTAAACAAAGATATATCCTTCCTCCATAAATGCCCTAGAAGGGCCCAAAGAATTTCTGTACACATTTTCTCCATAAGGCGGGATGCTGTAAGGTGTCCGCCTCAGCATGATCGGATATTTTTGAGAAGTGTCCACAGGAGCGTAAATCTGTGTAAAAAGCTTCACTCCATCCCTCATCGGAATCATGACCTCTTTTTTTGAATAATGCTCCAGAATGGTGGCGAGTCTCTGTCCGTTGACATTGTCAGAATTCAGTTCCACTGACTTCTTGTAGTTTTTTATAGCCAGTTCCTTTTGACCTACCTCCATGTACGCCCGTCCCAGGCTTTCGTAGGCATTAAAAGCATCAGGGAAAAACTCCACGTTCAACTTGAAAATCTCGATTGCATCCTTTACTCTTCCAGTTCTCAACGAGCGGTAACCCATGGTGTCCAATTGGTACTCATCAAAATTGTAGGAGTCCGAGTGGTTTTTCTTCAGGTCATGATACTGCTTTATGGCGGCCTGGGCGTTTTCTTCGGTTACGGTTTCGAGCAGGACATCGACAAACGACCTTTTGCCGGTTTCTTGCCCTGTATCTCCCGGGTAATGATTCGGGCCCTCCATCGCTGTTGAATAGCCAAAACTCAACAGGACGAAAATAATGAGGAATATATTCTTAGGCTTGATCATCTTTCCCTCCTGATTTTAAATTTGAAAGATTTCTTATCGTTCTAGTCTTAATTGAACAACAATCTTCAGGGATTTATCAACAAATTTTTACACTTATTTCTTTAGTCTTTCATAAACAAAGACGTATTTTCTTTTGGGATGGTTTACTTCTAGGAAAGATTAAGATTGATATTTTCAGGCGTATTAAACCTACCAAATAAAATTGGGGACAGTCTCCAATCAGTTGTATCATTGCGAGTGAAGCGTGGCAATCCCGTACAGAAAAATGAAAACTATCCCTTATTATTCTGAAGTGCCAAATGTTGAGATGTAAGTCCTTTGGAGAGAAAAAAGGAGCCTGATCTTTTGTGTCATTGCGAGTGAAGCGTGGCAATCTCATAGAGTGAAACGAAGTCAGAATAAAAATAGCACCTCTTAAATTCATGAAACTGCCGCGCTGTGCTCGCAATGACAGATTAGATAGGAAAATGTAATTTTTTCCTTTTTCTGAAATGTTATATGTTAAGATGTGGTCTTTTCACCGTTTGGGATCACCGGCACCGCTGCCAGTCAGAGTCGGTGTAGAAGTGTTCAAGCTCTTTCCACAACTCTTTTATATTACAGACCATGATGATCAAGTCCTGCTTTTTTCCAGCTATATCCCGCACATAGTCTGGGATAAGGAGTTCCTCCCGAAACCCGAGTTTCCGGAAAATCCGCTGGGCCGCCACCTGTGGCCTCATCATCTTGACTACGGCCTGGTCCACGTTTTTCTCGACCGCCAAAAAATACAGCTCTCTCACCATGATCATTCCTAACCCTTTATGCTGAAATGGCCTGGCCACGATGACACGGAGTTCTCCCTGATGTTTTCGCCATTCTTCACCGGAAAGCTCAAGAGCTCCATCTGCGATGATCTCATCATTGTGCAGGGCAATCAGACGAAAGACATTTCCTTCCTTGGTCAGCTCAATCCTCTGTTGAACAACCTCTCTGTTCGTGACGTCAATTCTCAGATATTTGCGATCTTCAGGTGGAAGGCCAGAGTAGAATTTCATCAATTTGTCCAGATCTTTGATCTGAAGCTCCCTGACTGTAACCTTTTTTCCGTCTTTTAAAGCCTCAATTTTTTCCATCGAAAAAAACCTCACATATTAAGTGCTCAAAATATAGGTGTGTATGGAGGAAATGTCAAACTTTAATATGAAATTTTTCTTTGGCTGTCCTTGTTCTTCTTCTCAATTTTACTTTTTAAATAACCGATATTTCTTTCTATCTCTTCTTCGCCACACAATTTTCCATGTCCTGGAACGATAGTCGATATTTCAAGTTTCTTCAAGCGCTCGAGTTGAGAAACCCAAAGCTTCCAGTCCGCCAGACCGCCGAACCTGGTCGTCAATTCTGAGCCTTCATATATCGTATCCCCGGCGAAAAGGGTTTTCGATCCGGGATGATAGACAGAAAGTTCGCTCGGGACATGCCCAGGAGTCACCAGCACACGAATCTCTTCTCCGTCGATATTCAATACCGTATCCTGATCAATAGCCTCATCTGGCTTTGAAAGCACAACATCCCCGTATATTCTATCTGCTTTTTCGGGAGGCCACCCATCCCTTTCAGCGAGAAATTTTTTATACTGATCCCCGGGCAAACGCCTGAACCACATTCCTGTAATATTATGGGCGATGACTTTGGCTCCTCTCTTTTTTATGGCGTGCATCCCGAAAACATGATCTGAGTGATGATGAGTTAGAATCAGATATATATCCTCATCGCCCTTCATCCTTTTTTGGGCGATTTCCCAGAGAAACTCGCCAGAGGCAATACTCATTCCAGAGTCGATAAAAATAACACCCTGGTCAGTGAAAACTATTCCTGCATTGACAGTAAATTCGCTTTCTGCGCTGTGATACAATCCCGTGACTGCAAGGACATTTTCAGCTATCTCAATAACTTCCGGAGATCCCAGTCCTGGGGCTTGATCATCAACTATTGATAAACAAGGGTGAGTTAAACCGCAGGCAAATATAATAATTGTGAATATTAGATGTAGTTTATGGCTCATCTGACCTTTCCTCTCATGGGAAAAAGGGGCCTGTCCCCTTTTTTATTCGTATTTCAAGGCATCAACCGGGTTGGCGACAGCGGCCTTGATAGCCTGAAAGCTGACTGTCAGCAGAGCGATGACCAAGGCCAGCACCATAGTCAGCACAAACGTGAACACTCCCAGATTGGTCCGATACGCGAAATCCTGGAGCCAGTTTTTCATGACAAAATACGCCACGGGCCAGGAAATGATGTTAGCCAGCAAGACCAAAACAAAAAATTCCCTGCACAGCAGCAGCGTAATTTGCTGGGCGGAGGCACCGAGTACTTTACGAATTCCAATCTCCTTGGTCCTCTGTTCTGCGGTAAACGAGGCCAGCCCGAAAAGCCCGAGACAGGCAATAAACACTGCAAGGATTGAAAAATACTTGAGGAGATCCCCCATTCTTTCCTCTGACCTGTAGTAATATTCAAAATCATCAACCAGGAATCTGTATTCGAAAGGAAAGCCTGGGACAACCTTCTGCCAGGTCTCTTTCACAAAATCCAGTGAAGCCGATATGCTCT
This sequence comes from uncultured Eubacteriales bacterium, assembly GCA_964606185.1. Lineage (GTDB taxonomy): Bacteria > Acidobacteriota > Aminicenantia > Aminicenantales > Aminicenantaceae > SOIA01. The sequence goes on along the minus strand of CAZSGR010000129.1, from coordinate 4,600 downwards.
CAGACGGGATTCTAATAAGTGTATAGCCAAAGCCCTGAGCAGGCGGCCGCATGTATATGGCCAGTGGTTCTATCTTATTTCGCAGAGAATAGTAGTGAAAATTCTTCATCACACCGATAATCTTGCCCTCTCTCCCAACAAAGGAAAATCTTTCTCCCACCACAGACTCTTTCCCTATGAGTTTGGCCACTTCTTCATTGACGATAAAGGCCTCTGTCTGATCAGTGCCGTATTCTTTGGAAAAACTCCTCCCTTCTGTCAGTTCAATCCCTATGGTGTCTATGTAGTCATAATCCACGCCGCTCATGCCGATCAACACAACCTTTTCCGGGTCTTTCCCCTCCCAATCCGCTCCGCCGGAATTACTCCCTATATTTGAAGGCCTATGAGACGATCCAGTCACATTTAAAATCCGAGGATCCCTCACGAGCGCATTCTTGAGTGCTTCATAAAATCTTCCTGTTTGTCCTCTCATTGGAATATACACCAGGTGTTCCTTGTCATACCCGACATCTCTATTTTTCATGTACTGGAGCTGGTTATAAACAACCACGGTCCCGATGATTAAAAAGATGGAAAGCGCAAACTGGACAACAACAAGTATCCTCCTGAATAGAGAGCTCCCAGCCCCGGATTTCAGGCTTCCCTTGATCACGCTGACCGATTGAAAAGAAGAGAGAAAAAGCGCCGGGTAGCTGCCCGCCACAAGCCCTGTAAACAGCGTCACTCCGATGAATCCAAGGATAATCTGCCAGTTCCCAAGAATACCTAATGATAACTCTTTTCCAGAAAGATTATTAAAAGGGGACATTAAAAGCACAACTAGTATTACCGCGAAAGCCAGAGCAATAAATGCATAAATGACTGACTCGCCATAGAACTGCCGGATGATATGACTTTTGAGTGCACCGACCACTTTTCTCACGCCGACTTCCCTGGCGCGGTTGGCTGACCGGGCAGTGGACAGATTCATGAAATTGATACAGGCGATCAACAGCACAAAAAACGCTATTAAAGAGAAAATATACACATATTTAATCTGTCCCATTTCTCTTCCGTAGCCGAAATATTGGTGCAGATGGATCCGCGAATACAGAGCAAGCTCAAGCTCTGTGACAGAATCCGGCACGTGCTTCTTGATGAAACCGCGTATCTTATCATTAACCTGCTGGAGAGAAGCGCCTTTCTGGAGCTGAACGAAAGTTAATATTGAATTCGAACCCATGCTGTCACTGACTGCCCCCACTTTTTCCAGCAAGGCATAAGGGAGCACCATATCGAACTGGAGGTAGGAATTATTGGGGACATTTTTCATGACAGCCGAAACCTTCATGTCATACCTGTTATTGACTGAAAATACCTTGCCGATAGGATCCTCCTCTCCAAAATACTTTTCCGCTATCTCTTCCGAGATAACCAAGGAAAAGGGATCATCCAGCGCTGTTTGACTGTCTCCTTTGACAATAGGAAAGGTAAACATTCGAAAGAAGGCCGGAGCAACAGCCTTGATGCCTGTTTCAAAAAAAGCCTTTTCTCCATAGCGGAGCAACTGCCCTCCGAGGCCCACATACTGGGTCGCTTCAATAATTTCAGGAAAATCCTGTTTAATCGCAGGCGCCAGTGGGTAGGGTGTGACCGTGACATGATAGATCCGTCCCGAATAATATTGATTCTCTTCAACCCTGTAGAGATAGGGAGCATTCTCATGGAATTTATCGTAGCTCAGCTCATCCAGAACCCAAATCAATATGAATAAGCAGCAGGCCAGTCCGATAGCCAGACCGGCAATGTTGATGATTGAATAGCCCGGGTGTTTCCTGATATTTCGTAAAGCAATCTTAATGTAGTTTTTGATCATAGGTCATCTCCTTATCCAGTGAGCTATCTAAATATTCCAATATTTTCGATCTTTTAATAATCCTGAATTATTCATAAAATCTGCCGACACCTTATTCAAAAAATCTCTTAAGGAAAACAGATCATATTATGCGGCATCTTTTTCCCTTCGGGCGAGCCGATCTCACCGCATCTACATTGTTACAGCGCAATCGCCGGTGGATGACCACAACTTCATGCGCTGTGCCTCGTACCTGCGGCAACCTCGACTCGTGAATAACACAGGTACCCTGAATTATTCATAAAATCTACCGCCACTATTGAATAATCCACGTAATTTGATTTGTAAAAATAATTTCGATTCTCTGCAGCATAAGCTTTTCTCTATTATACGTTTTATATCAAGAAAATGTTGCCTCTTACCTGTCTTCTTCAGAGAGTTTTCAACATTCCTTTCTCAAATTCGCTTCCCAAGCAATCTTCCTCAGCTTTGCTTTCCGATGTTCTTCTTCGCACAGACCTCTTTAAAATAGAGACGTGAGCACACCAAAAGAGTAGCACGAAATGAGAGAACTGGAGAAATATGGGACTATCCATCTCTAATTATCATTGCGAGGAGCGGAGCGATGTGGCAATCCCGTTAGACGAAATGGTCTTTAACTTTTTAATCTTTGAGATTGCCACGCAAGCTCGCAATGACACAAGGAATTGGGGACAGTCCCCAATTTCTGGAATGTCAAATGTTAAGATGCGGCCCCTTTAAATTAAATGTTAAGATGCGGCCCCTTTAAACAATCCCTTCAAATGATAACTCTTTTAGACTATTTACATATAAATGGATGTGCTTCTTTATATCCAATTCCTCTTTGTTTATACTTATAAATATCAGGATGACAGCGCGCAATCATTTTCAATAAGGAGGATTCTACTTTCATAAGGAGAGTTCGATGAAGAATATATACGTACGAACGGCACGAATGGTGGTCTTTGGCATACTGCTGGCTGCAGCATTTCTTTTGGCACAGGAACGCACGTTTCAAGTCGAAGGGTGGGAAAAGAGGCTAAACAACCGGCAGCCCCCAGTAAAAATCATGGACACCATCGGTATGAAGCCGGGAATGGTTATCGGCGAAATCGGGGCTGGCAGGGGCCGGATGACAATGTGGATCGCTGACCGAGTCGGAGATTCCGGCAAGGTATACGCCAACGACATCGACAGAGGAGCTCTGGAACACCTGAAGGAGCGGTGCAAACGGGATGGATTCCAGAATGTAGAGATCATTATCGGCGAAGTAGAGGACCCGAAGCTACCGGCCAATGCTCTGGACATCGCATTCATGATCAACGTCTACCACCATCTGGACAGTCCTGTACCCCTCATCCGGAACATCCTTCCCAGCCTGAAGCCCGATGGCATCCTGGCCATTGTGGAGTGCGACCCGGATAAAGTGGATTGGGGAAAAGATGAAGGTTGCAACCGGAAGAAGGATATGGTCAGAGAACTAAAAGAGGCAGGATTCGAAGTCGTTCGGATTGAGACATTTCTAATTGAGGATAATATTTATATCGCTAAACCCGACATGAACATAGAAAAAAAATGAGTAGTATTGATTTAGAATTCAGGCCATGCTATCGTCATTTTTCCCTCTATTGCTGGTAAAAGGATAGCCATGAATGAGGAGAAGACATGTTAATTAAAAGCGAACAACTTTTCACAAGCGTTCATCCCCAAAGTGTCTTAGGAAAAACCATTCAGTTTCCAATCGTGCGGATTCTGATTGTCGTTGCATTCATAGCGCCATTTTTGCTGTTTCACAATAATGTGATCGCCGATCTCATCGCTTCTTCATCAGGTCTTCTTCATTCCATTCTTGTCAATGCGGATGCTGTAGTTTCCATCGTGATTTTTATGCTCCTCTACGCCTTGTATATCAGATGGGTAGAAAAGCGAAAAGCCTATGAGATATCCACAGAAAAAAGCATTGTGGAGTTTGGATGGGGCTTTTTCATTTCTTTCGTTTTAGTGGGTTTCATGGTCCTTTTGATGGTTCTTCTGGGCTATTACAAAGTCATAGAGACAGGCTCTCCACAAATCATAGTCAACAGCTTTTTCTTTTTCGGGATGGGAGCATTTCTTCAGGTATTGGCCTTCCGGGTGGTTCTGTTCAGGCTTTTTGAGGAATTACTGGGAACCTGGTTCGCCTTTGTCCTGGTTGCAGCCATATTCGGCGCAGCACATACCGCAAATCCGAATACGAGTCTGTGGTCGACACTGGCACTTATTATTACTGATATTCTGCTTGTGTCTGCCTTCATATACACACGAAGAATCTGGCTGGTCTGGGGTATTCACATAGGCTGGAATTTCTTCCAGGATGGAATTTTCGGAATGCCAAACTCGGGAATCACAAGATTTGAGAGTTGGATTCAACCTGCGATTTCCGGACCTGAATGGATAACCGGGGGAGGCAGAGGTATTGAGGCTTCGGTCATAGCTGTATGTCTATGCCTCGGTGTGGCAGTATTGATATTAAAAATGTCTTTAAATAAAAAGCAAATCGTTTCCCCTCTCTGGAAAAGATAAAGCAATAGAACCTATCCCCTCTTCCGAAATTTTAAATAATTAGAAACGGCCTATTAATACCGCTTAAAGATGTAAATTGTTAAGACGCGACCCCTTTATTCACTTTATTCACGGTTTCTATTTCCTTAGTTCTTCCGGCCTAAATTCTTCAATAATTCTCGCATCTACCCAATAAATGTC
>CAZSGR010000128.1:0-9886 GCA_964606185.1 uncultured Eubacteriales bacterium | reverse complement strand
TTTGAAAGAGTCTATTGATTGAAATGAATTTATTGACAGGCTGATGAGATGAGTCATCAATTTGGAAACGGAAAGTTTTTAAATTATGAACGATTTGTTTATTAAATATGAACGGAGTTAAGATGCGACCCTTTTATTGTTGCACTTGTATTACAATTTCTATCTTCTTTTATCCTTTAAGATTCAAGAGTTTTGTTAATAATCGGTCGAGCGCTTTATAAACGGGTGAATCGTCAGTAATAGAGTCAATCGTCTTTCCTTTTTGGTCCATTTCCAGCAACTTGCTGTCATCCGGGATGGTATAGAGGAGTGTCAATCCTTCATCCTGGATGGCATTCTCGACTTCCTGCGAAACAGAATCCTGAACCCGGTTCAGGATGAGGTGTCTCTCTTTCACTCGAGTATCCAGTTCCTCTATGAGCCGGCTGATCTTTCCTGCGGCCCGGACTCCCCTGACTGAAGGGTCAGAGATTATCAGCAGATAATCGATATTCTGAGTTGTCTGCCGGCTGAGGTGTTCCATCCCTGCCTGGTTATCGATCACAACATACCTATAATTAGCACTGAGTGTCTTCAGGATGTCCCGCAGCAGATTGTTGACATAACAGTAGCATCCTGGACCTTCTGGACGTCCCATTGCGATCAGGTCAAAATCCGATGTTTCCACAAGACTGGCTTGGATCTTGTATTCGAAAAACTGCTGTTTTGTCATCCCTCTACCAATTTGATGGGCTGTAGTTTTAACTTCCTCCCTGATGGAGCCCAGTGTGTCCCTGAGTTCCACTCCGAGAAGGTCGTTCAAGTTGACATTGGCGTCCGCGTCCACCGCCAGGATGGGGCTTTCCCTATGCTGGCTCAGCCAGCGGATGGTGAGCGCAGCCAAAGTGGTCTTTCCTGTTCCGCCTTTGCCTGATATTGCTATTGTTTTCATAATTTTCAAACTATTATAACTGAAATGACAAGTTATTTCTGCTTTTTGGAATTCCAAATAAAAAAAGGGACAGACACCTCTTTTTCTTTAATTCGATAAAAAGAAGAAAAAAAGGGGCCTGTCCCCTTTTCTTTACTTTTCTTTATTTACTTTTTTCTATTTGATTTTTTTTCCAGCTCGTTGACTTTCTTTTTAAATCTCAGATAGAAATTGGGGACTGTCCCCAATTTCTGTAAGATTTGTTTGAAATAAAAAGGGAAAAATTATAAAAAAGGAAGATGGAAAAATATTTAGTCACCGGTGGAGCAGGATTTATCGGCTCCCATATTGTCGAGGAACTGGTCAAAAAAGGGCATCCGGTCAGGGTTGTCGATAATTTCATTACAGGAAAAAAGGAAAACATTTCGTCATTTTTAAGTGAAATCGAGTTCATTGAAGGTGATATCAGAGATCTCGAAATCTGCAGACAGGTCGCAGAAGGCGTGGATTTTGTCTTGCATCAGGCGGCTTTGCCTTCTGTTCCGCGGTCTATCGAAGATCCCCTTTTAACAAACGAAATCAACATCACGGGCACTTTAAACCTTCTCTTGGCTTCTCGCGATGTCAAGGTTCAGAAGTTTGTATTTGCTTCTTCCTCTTCTGTTTATGGAGACAATCCTCAGCTTCCGAAGAAAGAAGGAATCGAAGGAATTCCCCTTTCTCCGTATGCCATAAGCAAGCGGGTAGGAGAGATGTACTGTCGTGTTTTCAGCCAGGTATTTAACCTTCCCACAGTTTGCCTCAGGTATTTCAACATCTTCGGCCCTCGTCAAGATCCTTTTTCGCAGTATGCAGCAGCTATTCCCAACTTCATAACCAGAATGGTCAAAGAGGAAACTCCAGTCATTTTTGGCGATGGAGAACAATCCCGCGATTTTACGTATGTGGAAAATGTAGTGGAAGCCAATATCCTGGCTTCGAAAGCAGCTGGTGTTTCAGGTGAATTCTTCAATATCGCCTGTGGCGAGAGAACAACAGTCAATTCTTTAGTGGAAAATATTAATAAAGTATTGGATAAGGAAATCAAGCCTTCTTATGTTGATATGCGTCCCGGAGACATCAAGCATTCGTTTGCTGATATCTCAAAAGCCAAAAAAATATTAAAGTATGAGCCATCAGTTCCTTTCAGCGAGGGACTGAGAAATACCATCCTCTGGTTTAAATAAATGAAATAGGGAATAAGCAAAATAAGGGCAGGTTAGGAAAACAAGATTATTAAAGGGAAAAAAGATTTATTCCTTAATACAGGATTGTGCATTTTAAAAAAGCAGAAAAAAAGGGGACAGGCACTTCTTTTTCATTTATGTGGAAAAAGATGAGAAAAAGGGGCCTGTCCCCTTTTCTTTATTTGATATTTTCTATTTGATTTTCTTTTCCAACTCTTCGACTTTCTTTTTTAAGTCGCGGATATCTTTGATGATTTCGCTGAGCCGGGGGAGTGTGGTGACTAATCTTCGCCACTCCCTGATATCTTGATGGGGAAAGCCGGCAATGACAGAGTTATCAGCCACATCCTTTGTGATTCCCGTCCTTCCTGCAACCATGACGTTATCTCCGATTGTCACATGGTCGGCTATAGCCACCTGCCCGCCCATGACCACATTTTTGCCGATTTTGACACTGCCGGAGATTCCCACCTGTCCGGCTAAGATACTATTGGGTCCAATCTCCACGTTGTGGCCAACCTGAACCAGGTTGTCGATCTTGGTTCCTTTTTTAATGACCGTTTCCCCTAAGGCAGCACGGTCTACGGCAGTGTTGGCTCCGATCTCCACATCATCCTCGATGATGACTGTTCCGACCTGCGGAATCTTTACAGGTGCCTGGCCTTTGTCCTGAAGATAGCCGAATCCGTCAGAACCGATGACAGAATTATTGTGGATGATGACCCGGTTTCCAATTTGAACATCTTCCCGAATAGAAACATGAGAATGGATAACACTCTCTTTCCCAATTTTTGCTCCTGGATAGATGGCGACAAAGGGGAAAATAACCGTTTTATCCCCGATTTTAACTCCATCCCCCACATGAACAAATGGTCCGATAGAGACATCTTTTCCGAACTTGGCTGAGGGAGAAACCACGGCTGTGGGGTGAATTCCTGCCTCCGGGTGATAAGGCTCATAAAACATCTCCACCACTCTTACAAAAGAGAGATGGGGATTTTTAGATTTAATGACTGGAATCCTGTCGTATGCTTCTTCAACAGGAATGATGGCGGCCGAGGCCTTGCTTTTATCCAGGAGTTCGAGGAATCTCTTATGAGCCAGAAAAACAAGATCCCCTTCTCCAGCCTTCTCCAGGCTGGAGACTCCCCGGATTTCAGTCTTCCCCTTTCCCTCAAAAGAGCAGTTCAAGAGCCGAGCCAGCGCCTCCACAGTCAGTGAAGAGCTTGCATCACGCTGCTTTTTCATCGATTCGCTCGTTTAAAACAGCGGCCAACTCCGCCCCCCAGAACAGGATGATGAACGAGAAGGTGATCCACAGCAGGAAGAAGATGATCGAGGTCAAGGTTCCCTGCAAAATCCGGGAGAGAACAATCCCTATGGCGGAGACATTAGCCATATAAAAGGCGAAGATCCTTTTAAAAATCTCCCAGAGTAAGGTGGCGATACCGGCTGCGACGAGAGCGGCACGGGTATGGACTTTGATCTCCGGAATGAATTTATACAGCATGAAGAAGACAAGAAATGTCAGAGTAATGGGGATGAGATACTGGATGAAGAAGTTGTTGATTAAAGCAAGAAAATTGGGATTGATGTACTTTTCGACAACGCTGCTTTGCCCCATGGCTCCGTGAATGCTCGTCCACATGAAGGTGATGAAGATAGAAATCAGCATGATGATCCCGATGCAGAACATGATGAGGTACTCCATGAGGCGGTTGTAGAAGAAGGATTTCTGGTAGTCGGCTTTGAAGATAGAATTTATGGAGTAGATCAGGTTGGAAAAGAGGAAACTCGCCGCCACAAAAGAGCCCGCTAGTCCGAACCATCCCAGGTTCGTGATGTCCTTTGAAATATCCTGCACTCTCTGGAAGAAATAAGGGTCAAGCTGAGCAAAAAATTCTTGTGAGAAGATAGCCAGGCCCTCGGATGTCGCTTCAGGATTTCCCAGGATTCGTGTGGTGACAAAGGCAAAAAGAGCCACCAGTGGAACCGCGCAGAGAAGGGCAAAGTAGGAAATGGTGATGGCGAAGTTTCCGCACTTGTCCTCGTTAAACCTTTTGATGGTGGTGCCGAGGATTATAAATATAGGAGATTTCATTTGTTTTCCCCTGTTGGGTGAAAATGAATTCTTTTCTTAGTTGTAAGCTCCCCACTTGACCATAATGATAAAGATGGAGATGAGGAGTGCGTAGATGACCAGGGTTTCGATGAGGACGAGTCCGAAGATCAGCAGGAAGCGGATATGAGGCGCAGAACCCGGATTCCGGGAGATTCCTTCACACGCACTGCTTAATGCCTTGGCCTGACAGAAAGCTCCTGCCGCAGAGGCAATGGCGATGACCGCCCCTCCGATGATGATCGCCCATTTGTAAAGGTTGGCTTTGGTTTCGGTAAGAGTCGTTTCTTGAGCCAATAGAGGTGTGCTCGCAATCATAAGAAATAAGAATAATACTCCAAGAGGTTTGATGAACTTTCTCATTATTTACTCCTTTTTATATTAATGTTCTTCCTCATGGGCCACAGCTCCCGCTATGTAGATACAGGACAGGAGGACAAAGACAAAGGCCTGGATAGTGGCGGTGAAGATGGCAATTGCCATGAACGGAAGGGGAAGAAGGAAGGGGATGATCGAGGCGATGACCAGGATGAGCAGTTCTTCAGCAAAGATATTCCCGAAAAGACGGACGGATAGTGAGACCGGACGGGAGAAATGGCTGATGATTTCTATTGGAAGAAGGAGCGGTGCGAGAAGCGGGGTGGGGCCAGTAAAATGTTTGAGATATTTGAATATACCCTGGGCTCTGATTCCCTGCCAGTGATAATAGACAAAGACCGAAAGAGCACAGCCCACGGTCACGTTGAGTTTGCTGGTGGGGGACATAAACCCGGGGACAAGACCCAGCAGATTACAGAAAAAGATAAAGAGCCCGATCGTGCCTACCATCGGAAGGTATTTCTTTCCCTGCTCACCGACGATGTCACCCAGTAGGTTTTCGAAGAATTCGACGATGAGCTCGAGGAGACTCTGTCGTTTGGAGGGGATGATCTGGAGTTTGCGTGTAGCCAGACTCAATAAAAGGATGAGGGCCACTGCCACAAAAAAAACCATGACGATGTAGTCAGGGAAGAGATGTTCTGGGTGTTTGACCTCGATTCCGACAAGAGAAAGAAGGTAGGCAACAGGTTTCCCGAAGATCTTGTTGAAGAGTTCAACTATGAATAAACTGTGTTCTAATTCTTCCATTGCTTCATCTTAGAGAGTGCGATTGCCGCCTCTATCAGAAAAACTGGAACCAGTGCTGAGAAACCAACCACAAAGGCTATTATCTTGTTTGAAAAGAAGAAGATTATAATAAAAAAGATACCAAGAATCAACACGGTCCGGAGGACATAAAAGGGGAGGGCGGTTCGGAGAACTTTCTTATAAGAAGCGGACTGAAAAAATGGGGGCTGTCCCATTTTTTCCTTGGGGCTGTCCCCATTTTTTACCCTTGATCGGCTATCTTCTTTTTTTATGTCCCCTTTTTTAACGATGAGCAGCTTTGAGACCGTTTGCTTAAGCCAGAGGAAGCTCAGGGTGGCGAGCGCACCTCCGGCAATGATGAGAAGTGCGGTGAGAGCGTCAAAGAGAGGGAAAGCAATAAGTGCCATAAGACAGGAGAAGGCAACGATTTCCAGAGGTATCCGCCTCAGGATTTTTTCGTCGTCTGAAATGTTATTTGTCATTGCGAGCAAAAAGGGGACTGTCCCTCTTCTTTACTGGGACTGTCCCCTTTTTTGTTTAGTTCTGTCATTGCAAAGGAATTAACATATCATTACAAGCGAAGCGTGGTAGTCCCACTATGGTGTCATTGCGAGCGCAGTGTGGCAATCTCATAAGTTGTCATTGCGAGTGAAGCGTGGCAATCTCAGCATCGTGTCATTGCGAACGCAGTGTGGCAATCTCATACAGTTAAATATCCTTATACTTACTCAATCCCCTCAAGAGACTGTAAAATCCAGAAAATATCCCGAGCAGCAAAAAAACAATCAACAGCCACGGATCGGTTCCAAGCCATTTATCGAGGTAATACCCGATCAATAGCCCTACTGCAATAGAAGAAGGCAGCATGAGCACAAGCGAGCTCAGGCCTGCAATCTTCTTGAAATCGGTTTTTGAAGGACCTTTATCCGGCATTGTTTCACTAATCATAACAGAATTATGTCTTAAAAAAAAAGCGGTTGAATGAACCGCTTAAAAGTGATTTTATCGATATGTTATTTTTTTTCGGTTTCAGGAATCTTAGGTCTTCTTATTCCCCAAAAGATTAGAAGACCCAAAATTCCACCCAATATATTTAAAAAAATGTCATACACCGTAAAAAATCGATTGGGTAAGAAATGCTGAAATATTTCATCTATGGTTCCGATTGTAGAAGTTATAAACACACTCAGAATATAGGGATTTTTGATTACCTCAGACTTATTATTTTTCTTGTTTTTGTGTGAGTCTTTGCTTTTTTCCCCTTTATTGTTTAGAGCCCATATAATTAGCATGCTCAAAACTGCATACTCAGGAAGATGAGTGAATTCATATGGATTGGGAATGAATTGATAGATGATGAAAGATAAGAGAAAAATACATCCAATGGAGACGAGAAAAATAAGAGATTTTTTCTTTTTTTGAATCAGGAACTTAACAGCTAATGCCGTAAGAACTAAAGCAATTACAATTTCCACTCCTAATACAAAACGTGAAACACCAGGGATGGACCATCGAGCATTGGCAGCTCGTATTAATTGAGGAAGATACGGAGTGACAGCAAAAAGACCGATTGTATAGGCGGATACTATTGCCCATTTCCCTGTATTTTTCATTTGATTATTTTCAAAAGGAGGTGTTTTTTGGAGGAGGGTGAAATATTAAACTAGACAAAAAGGAAAAGAATTAAAAGGAAGGGGATAATGGATTTAAAAATAATCAAACGGTAATTTCTGTGTTGACGGTTTGTAAGTGGGGACGATTTCCTTTAATAATTTTATCATTTTGTTTCTATTCTTTTGAGAGCTTATATCGATAAGATTATTTATTTTTTCTACTAATTCCTCAGAGTCTGCTGCATCCGCACTCCTGGCTTTTAGTATTTTTTCATAATCAGTGGACTCCACTCCTTCTTCAGCGCTTAAAATTTGCTCGGACAACTTTTCTCCAGGTCTTATTTCAGTATAGACTATCGGGATATCCACATCGGGTTCATAGCCGCTCAGCCTTATCATTTCTTTAGCGAGATCGATTATTTTGATGGGTTCTCCCATATCCAGGACAAAAACTTCACCTCCTTTGCCAACAGAGGAAGCTTCGAGAACAAGGAGAACCGCTTCAGAAGTGCTCATGAAGTACCTCTCCATTTCTGGATGCGTGATAGTAACAGGCCCTCCTCTTTTTATCTGCTCCTGGAAAAACGGAATGACGCTTCCCCTACTCCCCAGTACGTTTCCGAATCTAACTGAGATGAACTTTGTTTTGTTTTCTTGATTGAGAATCTTGAGCAATTCTTCTCCGGCTCTCTTAGTGGCACCCATTATACTCGTGGGATTAATGGCTTTATCAGTGGAAATGAAGATAAACTCTTCAACATCATGATTTATAGAGAGTTCGGCTAATATTTTAGTGCCGAATATATTGGTACTGACGGCTTCTTCAGGATACATCTCAAGTATAGGCACGTGTTTATAAGCCGCAGAATGAATCACTATTTGAGGAGCGTAATTTTCGAACACAGAGCCCATCTTGACATCATCTTTAATATCTCCGATCACAGGAATGATTTCAGTTTTAGTTGATTCAAGATTGTTAATTAGATGAAATATTTCCGTTTCATCAATGTCGACAGCAATAAGAGTTTTGGGATTGAATTGAAGGACCGACTTGGCCAGCTCTGACCCAATAGATCCCCCCGCTCCTGTGATTAGTACTTTTTTATCCTGGATAAAATCTTTGATGGCTTTGAAATCGATATTGACCGGAGACCGGCCAAGAAGATCTTCCAATCTGATTTCGTGGATATCGCTAAGTGTTACTTTCCCATCCATTAAATCGGTCACGGACGGAAGGATTCGTATTTTCTTTATAGCTGTTAATTCTCTAATTTTTTCTACCATTTCTTTTATTTTGTTAGAATGAGCAGAAGGAAGAGCAATCAGCATTTCATCGATTTTGTGAGTTCTGCATATCCTTTGAATTTCATCTCCCTTCCCTAAGACTTTAATTCCATGAATGTTTATTCCCTTTTTGGCAGGGCTGTCATCGATAAATCCTACTGGCAGGAAGTATGAATTCTGCTTCCGGTGCATTTCTCGAGCTATCTGTTCCCCTGCGCTTCCTGCACCATAAATCAGTACTTTTGCATTTTCCTCATTCAGCTTGAGTGTTCCCTTAAATCCCTCCTGAAAGAGTCTCTTGGAGATTCTAAGGAAGCCTATCAAAATTAATGAGAGAACATAATCAATCAATAAAATTGAGCGAGGAAAAGGCGCCGCTTCGAACAAGACCGAAGTTCTGAGAAAGAATAGCACCATGCCTAAAGCCAGAGAACCGACGGAAAGAGCTTTGAAAACCCTGATTAGTTCCGCAAGGCTGACAAAACGCCAGGAAATATCATAAAGATTGAACAACAACAAAGGAATCAATTTGAGAAATAATGCTAATAGAATGAAATAAGGAATTGATTTTAGATATCTGTCAGGAATCACTCCGTTGAATCTTGCCCAGAAGGAAGCATACATCGAAAAAGAAATTAATATAATGTCAGATATGAGAAAGAATGCTCTCCTCTTCAAGGCAGTTTTTTCCCGCATCCTAGACATCATATTTTTAATAATTTTCATTTGCGTTAGCTATTATTATATTATTGTCTGCATCGATTATGTGTGTCTTTCTTGAGCTCATGTCGAGTCAATTAAATTTTTTAAGCTTTCGCACACATAATCAATCTGTTCTTCCCTTAGTTTGTTGTAAAAGGGAAGAGCAATCGTTCTTTCAGAGATTCTTTCTGTAACGGGGAAGTCTCCTTCTTCATATCCAAACATCTTTCTGTAGAAAGGTTGTAAATGAATCGGTGAGAAGTAATTACTGCAGCCAATCCCTTTTTTCTTTAGTTTTGCTAAAACTTCGTCTCTATCTTCCCTGGAAAATTCATCTGTCAACCTGACGACATAGACAAACCAGCTTATTTTCTTGTTTTCCTCGAAGCGAGGGATGACAACTCCTTCAATTTCTTTCAATCTCTCGTTGTATTGCTTGACAATTTCCTCTCTTTTGGCCAAAATTTTGTCGATTCTTCCCAATTGGGAAATCCCTAATGCGCAATTCATCTCACTGAGCCTATAATTATAACCAAGTCGTTCATGTTGAAGCCATTTTCCGTGGTCTGAACGTCCCTGATTTCTCATACTTTTGCACATTGTGTTAATTTTATCGTCGTCTGTAACAATCATTGCTCCTTCTGCAGTTGTGATTTGCTTGTTCGGATAGAAGGCAAACACTCCACAGTCTCCAAAGGTTCCCACTTTTTTCCAAGATTTGCTCTCTTTAGGTTTTTCATTCTCAAAATCTAATGATTCTTCACGATTTGATAAGTATTCTGCTCCAATTGCTTCACAAGAATCCTCTATGACTTTCAACTTATACTTTTGGGCGAGCTCCATTATATTATCCATCTCACACGGCCTTCCGAATATGTGAACCGGGAGGATTGCTTTCAATTTG
>CAZSGR010000127.1:0-9910 GCA_964606185.1 uncultured Eubacteriales bacterium | reverse complement strand
AGGTTTTTCTCAAGATCAAGATTCAAACTTTCTTTTATGTCCATAAATTCATTCTATGTCGGCATTTTTTACCCTTTTTCACAGTCTTCGAATGATTCTTTATTACGCACACGAAAGAATCTGGGAGAGAACAGTTGGGGCAGGATCAAACATCCATTAAGCACTTTGCCTGTTGATTAAGAAATAACGCCTGAAGATCTCAGATTGATCAAAAACTATTTATAGGATCTCGGGTATATCGATTAGAGAACAATTCCGGTTTGGTCTGATTTTATAAATAAGGCTTCATTCTTTCAAAAAAAATCACTTCTTAAGAGTAGTCTGTAGCGGGCAAAACGCCTCCAAAACAAAATATGCGCATTCTGCGGGAGAGGACGATTCTTCCGTGGAAATGTCCTCTCTTGCCGAACTGTGACACCACATCAAAGGAACACACATGAAAAAAAACTGACAGCTCGTGCGGAAGTGACAATCCCTTCTCCTTTTATTATTATTAATGATGGTTCATCCGACTTTCTTGTGGGTAAAAATAAGAGATTTTCAGACACCCAATAGCGAATTCAGCTCAAGCGAGTTCATTGCCCGTGAGGCTAATTGAATGAATATCAATAAGATAAGAGGACGGCATCATCAATTTTCCTCTAAAACTCCTCATCAAAAGGCTCTCTATGAGCCCTCTGATATCTTTAATTCTCCAGGTTTACCCACACAAAACCCGGAAGAACCTTAATGATTAACTTTTAAGTGATATAATCCAATGCTCAGTTTAAAATGAAAATACTGGTATTAGGATTAGGGAATGAATTGTACGGGGATGACGCCGTCGGCATCCATGTGATACGGAAATTAAAGGAGAACTTTAAAGATAAAAAGAATGAAGCGTCGTGGCTTGAGGATTTTCAATTCGAAGAATGCTCTCTTTCCGGGCTGGCCCTTTTAGAAGTCATCGTCGGGTACGATACACTCGTGATTATCGATACGATAAAAAAACCTGCGCCGGTCACTGGAAAAATCCATCTGATGGAAGGAAAAGACTTGAGGCATATCCCCGGCCCTTCCCCCCTTCACGTCTCCATTCACCAATCCATAGAAATTGGTGAAAAACTGGGATTAGAAATCCCATCAAAGATAAAAATTATAGCTGTCGAGGCGAAAAACATGTATAATCTCGGAGAAGGTTTGACAGAAGAAATGACAAAAACCATTCCAGCAATTGTAGAACAGGTTAAAAAGGTTCTTCGAGAAATTGCCACACTGCGTTCGCAATGACATTTATTCCTTCGGGATTATCACGTTCTTTTCAGCCGGTCACAATGGCAAACAATCCTAACCATTCTGGGATAATAAAATAGTAGAAAAATGAAGAAAAAAGAAATACTGGTTCTGGAAGAGCTTTTGGGCTCGAACAAAAAAATCGCAAACGAAATCCGTAAGAAGTTAGAGAAAAAGGGAATTCTGACTATCAACCTCCTCAGCTCCCCCGGGACAGGGAAAACGACTCTCCTGGAAAAAATATCTGAGAAGCTCAAAGCGGATTACAAGATGGCTGTCATCGAAGGAGACATCGAAACGGAGAGGGATGCGGAGAGAATCAGGGCCAAAGGAATCCCCGCCTGGCAGATCATCACGGGTGGAGCCTGTCATCTCGAGGCCAAGATGGTGGGCAAGCTATTTTCTGAGATCCCGGCAGACCTAGATTTTCTGTTTATCGAGAACGTCGGCAATCTTGTCTGCCCCGCAAGCTATGACCTTGGAGAAAACATCAGATGCGTGCTTCTCTCCACTCCAGAAGGAGATGATAAGCCCAAAAAATACCCCAAGGCATTTACGACATCTGACTGTTTGATCATCACAAAATTGGATCTCATCCCGGTCCTTTCTTTTGACCTGGAATACGCCCGAAAAGAGGCGCTGGAAATCAACCCAAAACTTGAAATTTTCACCACATCAGCTCTCAAGGATTCAGGAATAGACGAATTGATAGACTATTTCATTTCTTCTCTCAAGCAACTTCGCCAAAAGAATGCATGAACTCTCCATCGTAGCTAACCTCTTTGAAATCCTGGAGGAAAAAGCCGAGGAACAGAAAGCCAAGAAGATCGTCTCAGTTGAACTCAAGGTGGGTGCGCTTTCAGGTGTTGTCCCTGAATTCCTGAAAACAGCTTTTGATATCTATAAAAAAGACACTATCGCTGATGAGGCGGAATTAAAAATCGAAGAAGTCCCGCTGAAAGTCAAGTGTCAACAATGCGGCGCGGAAATAGACAAGGATGATTTTATCTTTATCTGCGAAAAATGTGCGTCGAGAGAATTGAAAACCCTGGCTGGGACAGAGTTGCTCCTGGAAAGAATAGAGCTAGAAGTATAAAAGGAATTAAAAAAATATTTTCCCCAGAGTGAACGAACCCAAGATCAAAGTGGCTATTCCCACGATCAATTTGAGACGGCCGGCCCTGAATTTCTTGACTGTTAGGGCGGCAAAAGGCACGGATAAAATGGCTCCGATCACTAACGAAGGAGCAAGATTCCACTCAATCGTATGGTTGGTAAAAACCAGGTAGGTTGCCACTCCGACCATACAAGTCAATCCCTCAGCAAGAGAAGTGATGCCGATGGCATTTTTGGAGTTCACTCCGGAAAGAATCTGCCCGCTGGTGACAAGCGGACCATAGCCGCCTCCGCTTATTCCCTTGTTGAAAGCGGCCAGGAGCCCGATAGAAGTGATCTTCTTCCAGGAAAATTTGAATGTTCGACTCAAAGTGGCCAGGATGATAATCCCCATGGATAAAACAAGAATGCCTATATAGAGCTTCACATAAAGTACCGGGACATTGAGAGCCACAAAAACCGCAACAAGAGAGCCGAAAATACTGCATACAGCCATGACCATGGCTATCTTGAAACCTTTGGTCCCGACCTTTAAATTGACATTCTTTGCCTTATGATGCATGAATCCAGCGCTCAACCCTGTTATTAACTCCGAGAGAAGCACGCACGGAACAATCTGGAGGGGATGATAACCCATGATGAGTAAAAGGGGAGTGAGAGTTGTTCCGTATCCCATTCCCAGAGAAGAATCGATGTACTCACAGATGAAGGCGAGAACAATGATTAAGATAGACAGTTCAATAAATGGCATGAGTGCTCCTTAATAGATATTAAGTGATATTATCGATAAACTATATCGACTATTAATGAAAAATTTTTATATCCACCTCTATCCTTGTTATTTCGCATCATTCATTGCCTTGATCGTTCTCTTGGCTAAATCTCTAAAACTGGTGCCCTCTAAAATCTCAGCGACGCAGTCTCTCACCTCCTTCCAGAGCCATCTCAAGCCGCAAAAGCTTTCTCTCGAACAATACTCGTGGGCGGTGACGCTGACGCAATCGATAGGAGCCAGAGGGCCATCCATCACACGAATGACTTCTGCGACTGATATCTCCGAAGGATCTTTGGCAAGATAATAGCCACCGTTCGGGCCCTTTCTACTCCTTAAGTATCCAGCTCTTTTGAGCATAAGAAGGATCTGTTCGAGAAACCTCTCCGGAATCTCCTGAGCGGAAGAAATGTCCCGTATATGAAGGGGGCCTCCGGGATAATGCAAGGACAGTTCGAGCATGGCCCGGCTGGCGTATTCCCCTTTGGTTGAAAGCTTCATCTTCTCAAGATAATCGATTAAATCAATTGACTAAATAATAAAATCATATTAAAATTCCTGTGTCAAGAGAAATTTTAGATAAATTTATTTAATTCATGGCAATCTGTATAATAAAATTTAATCTATAATTGTCCGGTCACTGCATGTTCTTTAAAAAAACTTTCGAAAAATTCCTTAACCTCCCCTTGAGGGCTAAATTCATCCTCTCCTTTCTTGCCGTTATTTGCTTGGGCGGTGTCGTCACCATCACCCTGGGAACAAGACTTGAGCACCAGACAATCCTTGACCTTGCTCAAGCCAAAGTCAGACATGACCTGGCCTCTGCCCGGATGGTCTACAACGAAAAGCTGAATAATATCCGGGACATAGTTCGTTTAAATTCAACACGGGAATCCGTTCAAGATGCGACAAAAAACAACGATAGAGTCTCCCTCGGGAGATACCTCGCCCGCGCCCGGAACGAATTCAGTCTAGACATCCTGACTCTGACGGATTCTCAGGGAAAGGTGATTCTCAGAGCCGCTCGACCAGAAACATGGGGGGATGACCAGTCAAAAGATCCCCTAGTGGTGCGTGCCCTGAGACGTGAAACCATAGCCGCCACCCAAATCATTCCGCGGGAAGAACTACTCAAGGAAGGCCAGAGCCTTGCCGAACGCGCTTATCTAAAATTCATCCCCACTCCCAAGGCTGTTCCCCGGGCAGAAGACCACGAGGAAGATGGGATGATGCTCAAGGCAGCGGCTCCGGTTATTGATGACGACGGCGCACTGATTGGAGTGATTTACGGAGGGATTCTTCTCAATCAGAACTACGAAATTGTAGACCAGGTCAAAGAGATTGTTTATAAGGGAGAAAAATATAAAGGAAGAGAGATCGGGACAGCCACGATTTTTCAAAAGGATTTGAGGATCTCGACCAACGTCATAAATACCAGCGGGGAGAGGGCCATCGGCACACGCGTCTCAAAAGAAGTCAATCAGGCTGTCCTCGTGCAAGGAGAACCCTGGATCCACCGGGCCTTTGTGGTCAATGACTGGTATATCACGGCTTACGAACCCGTAAAAAACATCGAGGAAAAAATCATCGGAATCCTTTACGTCGGGATGCTCGAGAAGCCCTACATCGATTTGAGAAACAGGGTCATGCTCACCTTCGCGGGAATGGCTGCTCTCAGCGTTATCCTCCTTCTCACCATCCTCTTTTTCATCACCTCCTCCATCATTCATCCCTTAAAAAGCATGGTCTTTGCCACGAATCAAATTGCCCGGGGAGAATTAAATCAAAAGGTCAGCATAGATTTTAAGGATGAAATAGGGCAGCTCGCCCAATCCTTTAACCAGATGACAGAGAACCTCAAGAAGGCCAATGAAAAACTTGTCCACTGGGGGAAGACCCTGGAAAAAAAAGTGGAAGAAAGGACAGAAGAACTCCGGGAAATGCAGGATTCTCTGATACAATCGGAAAAAATGGCTTCTCTCGGAAAGATGTCAGCCGGAGTGGCCCATGAGATCAATAATCCTCTGACCTCGATCCTGATCAACACCCATCTGATGTTAGAAAAAACAGAGAAAAATCATCTCTTTCATGAGTATTTGAGCCTTATCGCCGATGAAACCACACGCTGTACGGATATCGTCAAAGGACTTCTCGAATTCTCCAGGCAGGAGCCACCCCAGAAGGTGTTCACTGAAATCAATGAAATCATCAAACAAACCCTCCAACTTCTCAAGCATCAAGCGGCATTTCAAAATATCCGTGTAATCAAAAAGCTGAATGAGTCTCTGCCGCAGATCAAGGTCGATAAGGACAAAATCAAACAGGTCTTCTGGAACCTGATGATCAACGCCTCTGAAGCGATGTCGAACGGCGGGACATTAACCATCACCAGTCAACTTTCAGAGGATAATGAATGCGTCGAAGTCATGTTTGCTGATACCGGCGTGGGGATTCCGCCGGAGTATTTAACTAAACTGTTTGATCCCTTTTTCACTACCAAAGGCAGCGGAACCGGGCTTGGATTGGCGGTCAGCTATGGAATCATCGAACAACACCAGGGAAAAATCGAAGTCAAGAGTGAACCTGGTAAGGGTTCCGTGTTCACCATCAGCTTACCCTGCAAAGATTAGGCAGAAATTAAAGGAGGCCATCATGAATGATGAAGGCATGAGAAAAATCTTGGTCGTCGATGACGAAATAACCGTTTGCAAGAGTATCCGAAACGCTATCTTATCCGATGAGTATACGGTGGATACGGCGTTGAGTGGAGAAGAAGCTCTTAAAAAAGACCTGGAGGAATGTTATGACCTGGTCATCACTGATCTGATGATGCCAGGGATCAGTGGTCTGGAGCTCTTGAAAAAACTGAAACAAGAAAGACTCGAAGTGAACGTGATCATGGTCACTGGTTATCCGACCATAAAAACAGCGGTTCAGTCGATTAAAATCGGCGCCTTCGATTACATCCCCAAGCCATTCACTCCCGACCAGCTCAGAAGTTTGGTCTCCCGCGTCTTCAAGAAAATTGAGATCGAGCAAAAAGCAGCCAAAGAGCCGGCTCCGCCAAAAATGCCCTCTGGGCTGTATTACATGATCGGTCATACCTGGCTGAGGAAAGAAGAGGGAGGTCTGATCACGGTGGGCGTAGTCCTGGATTTTCTCAAACCTGTAGGAATCATCACCCATCTCGCTCTCCCCCGAGTCAGCGACTCTATTACTCAGGGGGAAGAATGCGCCAGTATCACCGATGCTGATCAATTCAATCACCGGATTTGGTCTCCTGCATCAGGAAGGATCGTCGAAGTCAATACAAAGCTGAGGGAAGATTCATCTATGCTGCGAAAGGATCCTTATCATGAAGGATGGCTATTCCGGATTGAGCCGATTAACCTGGAAGAAGACCTGAAGGGACTTATCCTCTCAAAATAAAACGCTCTTTCCTCTGATGAGAAACCATTCTTTCCGTCCTCCCACCAAACAACACCTCATCAGCGCAGGAAAAATTCTAATCTCTGAATTTGATCCGAATACATTTTCTTTTTTCGATTCAAACGCAGAATGGAAAGAAAATCCGAGAACCGCGAGGGAACGGATCATCAACGAATTCTTCTACCAGATTTGGAGGCAAGAGGAAGATAAAAGGCTGCCTCTTCTCCTCAAGATCCTCTCGCCCTTAACAGGAGAAAAATCCTGGCCTGTAGTTAAAAAAATAAAATGGGCTCTTCTGACAAAACCCAAAAAGCCTTTTCCTTCGCTGACCGAAGATGAAGTCGACAAGGTTATCGTTCAGTCCTATTCAGAGACAGATCGTCCTCGAGAATTCTACCCATTCCTTATCACCATGGACGTCCTGGCCTGGATTATTCACTACGAATCCCTTCGAATAGCTGCCGAGTCTTCCGTCCCGGAGTGGGATGCCGCCTCACAAGCTCATAAACAGGAATCCAGGCAACAGCTCCAGGCCTTGAATGATCTATTGGAATGCCTGCCGGAGAGTAAAGATTCAGCTCAATTCATCTCATCCTCTCTTAACGAGCTGATGAAGGCTTCTTCTGAAATCATCGCCCCTATCCCCAAGCTGATTTGTGATGAAGATAAACTGACGAAAACAATCCAGCAGCTTCTCCAGAAGGGAAAAGACATCAAAAATAGGGATGAATGCTATTCGCTGATCATTGAAAATATCCACCCGCCGATGGGAATCGTAACGCTCACGCCTCTTTCATTCCTGTATCCCTGCTTGCGACTTTTGATGGACGACAGCATCGAGATCTCGAGCGGTATTCAGTACCAGGCATCTGTCATCCTCAGTGTCCTTCAAGACTCCCGCTCCATAGAAAGTCTGATGAAGGCTTTGGATATCTTACCGCTGCATCTTTCTAAAATTCGAGAAAACCTGATCTATACCTTGGGAAGCCTAAAAGAAGAGAAAGCGGTAGCTGCCATCACCCGCGTCTTAGAAGCACCGGACGAAATAGAAACTCCTCAAGGCTTCCAGAAAGGGAAAACATGCCTGGCACTCAAACAAAAAGAAGAAGCTCTCTGGGCGCTGGGAAAGATCGGATTCGAATCCATCGAACACCTCCCTATTCTGTTGAGGTACACAGACCATCCCTCGGAAAAACTAAAAACATATTTAGCCTGGACTTTAGGAGAAATAGGAAAAGCCCAGAAAGAAAAGCTCGGAGGAGTGAGCGCTGAGATCGTTATTGCTCTCCTCAGATTATTAAAAACCAAAACCAGACAGGTCTTCGAAGAAACGGTAAGCGCGTTGAAAAAGATCGACATTCCGGAATTCACGCACTCTCTCTATCTGTATCATGTCGGCGCTGTGAACATTCTGGGCCTCAAACCTGCTCAGAAAGGTCTATTCGAACTCTCCGAAACTCTCCATTACCTGTTTGACACCAAGAAGAGAGCCATCATAGCCATCAACGGAGACTCGGGTACGGGAAAAACATATTTCTGCGAAGCGATCATGAATGGATTCGGCACTGTTAAGCCTAACGAAATACTCTATTTAATGCGGGACAGGAAAAAAGACCATAAAATATTCAACCAAATATTAGGTCTCAAATGGCTTAAGAAATACATCGAATCCGACTACTTCCCGGATTATTCAGTTGACGAAAAAGAAGATGATCCTGATCAATACTTCAGTCAATTCCTCGAGCAAAACTCTGATAAAAAACTGATCGTCCTGGACGGATGCCGCGATCGACACTACTTCCAGAGAGTCATCGATTCATTTTATTTTAAAGGTGCTTTAGATGTGGAAGTGAATTTTAGAGCCACTTTCTCCACAAGAAGGATGAATTTGGAAGAGAGAGAAAAGGCTCTGGAAAGTATCAACACTCATCTTTCCTTCCTCGAGGAACCCCCTCTGGAAGACACGCATTTTTATCAGGAAGGGCACCTCATCCTCTACGATCTCGACAACTCCATCTCCTCTCGTCTGAACGGTCAGGAAATAAGAGAAGTCTTCGAAAAGAAAAGGATAGACACATGGGGAGAACTGGTCAGGTTAGGAGACTTTAAACGGGATTCAAAGCCCTTGAGAAGTGTGGCTGAGAAACTTTCTCTCCAAGAAGAAAGCCTTCATATAACAAGCGGCACATGGCCTAGCATAAAAACCCAATCCTTTTCGCCTCAAGAGAGAAAATTCCAGCCGATTCTGAATGAAGATGTTTCTGCCCAGCCCTGTCTGCTCCAATCCATCGCGACAAACGATTTGAAGGCAAAGCGGATCCAGTTTTATGCCGAGGACCAGATTGCCGGCATAGGAGATGAGGGAAGTGTCTTTGTAATGACTTTCCTCGATAACCGGATTTTTCACACTCTCTCAGAAGATACCAGAGATATAGCCTTACTCGGACGGGACATATTCGTTATCAATGAAAAAGGAGAACTGGTGAATATCTCCTTTGAAAGGAACGAAATCAACACCATAGGTAAAGCCCATTCCCCCGCTCTCTCTATCACCTCTTTTCCCGGGGATAGGGTCATCACGGGCCATGAAGACGGATCAATCCGAATCTTCGACTTTCTGAAGAAGCAGGTTTTCATCCTGAAAGGTCATCATACGCCTATCCTCTCTTTAATAGTGGACCATTACGGCCGAATCTATTCGGGAAGCCCGGATAACACCTTGAAACAATGGGATCTTGAGAAAAGAGAAGTTAAAATTACCGGCAAACTTGAGAGCATGCCTTCGCATCTCAAGCTGTACCCTCAAGACGGGATTCTGACTATCACTCAATCAGATAGTACTCAATCCAATCCAAAGGAAAATTCTGCCAAAAAGATAAGAATCATTGACTTTAATAAGGAGGAGTCCAGTATTCTCCGCATGCCGTTCCGGGATTCGTTTTCAGGGGTAAGGGTTAACTTCGATGGGCGAATCATCGCTAGCCTATCCCGGCTGCAAAAAAAAGGCGAAAAGGAAAAGAGCCATATAGCGATCATCAGTCCAGAAAAAGAAGATTGCTTCTACACGATCATTGGTGGACATAACCTGGAGAATAGAGACTGCCTCATCATGGGGCCAAAAATCATCACCTGTGGTCGCGACGGCGCCAATGAATTCTCCATCTGTTTTTGGGGTTCAGAATATTATGTCCGGATGGAATCGGAGAAATTATCCCTTCAATAAAAGGGGACAGGCCCCTTTTTTGTGGGATTGTCTCTTTTAGTCCTTATACTTAAGAAAAAGAGGGATTATCCCTCTTCTGTAAAAAAGGGGACAGGCCC
>CAZSGR010000126.1:0-9916 GCA_964606185.1 uncultured Eubacteriales bacterium | reverse complement strand
CTCCTTCGATGCAGGTCGGCGGGGCACCTGAGACGACACAGGCGAACATATCGGTCTGAGTCACGATAAAAGACGTCTGAAATCCGCCCCAGCTGTGCCCCTGGAGGCCGATCCGTTCAGGGTCGGCATATCCAAGGTCGATCACTTTTTTTACAGCACTGCTCACGCAATCCAATGAAGAAGTGCCGGGCTTTCCTATCTCGAACACGATATCCGGCATCAGCACAAGATACCCGTTGCTCGCGTAGGCAGACATGTGAGGTCTGTCATCATAAGTGGGCATGGAATACTGGTGATGGCGTTGGGACATCTTCTCGTAAAAATATACCAACATCGGATATTTTTTTCCCTCTTCATAACCTGCCGGCAGGGCTAAAGTCGCCTGCAATTTTTGTCCCTTGCTGTTGGCGTAGTCGACCAATATCCGGCGGCCCCAGGCATAGTCTTTTTGTTGGGAGTTGGCATCGGTCACTTTTATCGCCTCGGAAAAATCCATCCCGCTCATATACAGATCCGGGAATTCAACAAAGGTTTCGATGGTGTACAGGATTTTGTCCGTTTTTTTGGCTTTGCGGATAGATCCAAAATATTTATCCGCAAAAACCAGCTTCTTTGGTTCTTTCCCCACATCCAGTAAATAATAGCCGTCTTTTTTGGTCCATTCCCCGAATGCAGAGAGCAGCAATGGTTTTGAGGTGTCGATGAATTTTTCTTCGGGATCCAATCGGACATACCGAAAAATGATCTTTTCTTTATTCCCTAGACCTTTGCAGATATTCGAGGGATTTTTTCCATCCAGCGGCAGAAGCCAGAGGTCATACTTGTGATTGACGATGACCGCTTTACCATCTTTAGTCCAGCCTGTCAGTCCGAAAGGAGGCTTTTCATTCGGGTGGTCGTCTTCTTCGTTGACAAACACAACCGGTACAGTGGCAGAGATATTTGTGGTCTCTTCCTTTTTAAAATCATAAATCCAAAGTTGTTTATCCTTTAAATAAAGAAAACAACTGCTGTGCGGAGAGATTCCGAATGATCGACGGATTCCTTTAACAATGGATTTGCGTTCCCCTGTAGATGTGCCCACTGAATAATAATCGGATTGTTGGGTCTCCACGTCCGAAAGATAGGGCAGGGCATCGCGTCCGACTCCCCATTTGCTATCCTGAGAAAGGGAGATCGTGCGCATATTTTTATCGGCCAGCTGCAGGAATTTTTTCTCTTTCAAATGAAAAACAGACCTGTAGGTAAAATTCACGTCACGTTCAGAACGCCTGGTCTGAACGGACTGTATCTGTTCATCCTTCCAGTGCCATATGTCCACATTCGGCAGTTCTTCTTTGCTTTTTTCGGGCTTTTTTTCCTGTTCTTTGATGCCGCAGAAAATCCGGGAGAGGTCTTCACTCCAGATCAAGGCCCTGTTCTGGGAGGAGACCGCTGAGCCAGGTCTTCTTCCTCTTTGGGGCATGACTCTTTCTGAAATCACCATGTTTTCGGGAAACCGAGAATCATTGGAAGGATCGTATTCGAAATGGGTGAATGTCTTCTTTTCCAGTCCTGTAAAAGCAAGGAGGACATTGTCTCTTTCCCAACAATCTTTCTCCAGTTTTCCTCTTAGAAAAGCCAGAGCTGTGCCCTCTTTATCCCAGGCGATCTGAGTATAGTCAGCCTCGCCTGTATCGAGTGGAATTAATCGGCCCGTCATCAGGTTCATCAGGTAAACACCATTGCCTCCCTTGTTGGCAGCATCCACGGTGTAAGCCAGCATGGTACCTGGTTTATTGAATCGATACTCCCCAACATTCCCGATGTTCTGGGAAATCCCCTTCTCTAGACTGCGGAGCACCAGGTCCGTTCCGTTATGTTTGGCTGTCTTGTCCTGTTTAGCCTTTTTTACCGCAAAAAATTTAGAGTTTTTGGAAAAGCTAATGTCCGACGTATTCTCAATCGTGTGCTTTTCCCCGGTTGTCAAATTGAGGAGTTCTCCCTTTGTCGGAATAGGCTTTTTTTCTTTTTGCAGTTTTTTCGTCTCCGCTTTGGATACCCCGAGCAAGTAGACCGCCCACCGGGAATCCTCTGAAAACCTCGCTCCCCTCGCATAGGGAATTTCATAGATCTTATCTGTTGAGAGATTCTTGATGGTAACGGTCGCATCTCCCCCGTTGGGCCTGAGAGTGTAACAGACCCAATTGCCGTCTGAGCTGATAGATGGAGAAAGGATGTGTTTCCATTGGGGATAATCCTCCAGAGTCAACACCTTCTTTTTGCTTTGGGCAGACAGCGAAAATGCTAAAATCAGTATTAGAAAAACCGATAAAACACTTTTTTTCACATCTTTCATGTACTACCTCCTAGAAAAGAAATATTTCATACCATCCCTTATTAGCCATTTGTCTTGGTTCGCTTCATTTTATATTGCATCAAGCATGCTAAAATTGTCCCTTGGGATATTCAGATACTTCTCAAACAATTTGTATCATTTTTTAACAGATAATGTTAGTGAGCGAATAAAAATAAATATTCACCATATCAACTTTGTGACAGAGGAAAGCCAAGATACCGTGGCTTTATAATCTAGTCTTAACCTTCTGTTTTGCATGATAAAGCAGTTCCCAAGCAATTTTGGAATCAATACGTCACCATTTTGATGTCCTTATCAACCTCTATCTTGTTGTATAATAAAAAATTAGGATGATTTTTTTAATTGGTTTTTGTATTTAATATGGAGAATATGGGTTTAGATGAGAAAATTGTCATTGCGAGCGAAGCGCGGCGATCTCTTAAGGAAAAATGTTTTTCTTTTTGTGAGATTGCTTCACTCCGTTCGCAATTACACTTTTGCCTTCAATGTCATTACCAAAAGAGTCGCCTAATTACTGAGCATAAAGACTTGTCCCTTAATTTTGAGCTTAATCCCTTTCGCTTTATTAACGTAATGTCTATAGCCGCGTCTACATGACGACAATAGACCTGAGGGGTATGCCCTTTCTCATCAAGTCGAAGGCCTTGTTGATGTCATCGAGTTTGAACCTATGAGTGATCACGGGCTCGAGTTGAATCTTCTTGGTCAGGATCATTTCTAAGATCTTCGGATAATCCACTGGCCTGCATCCTAATGATCCAATAATCTCTATTTCTCTGAACATCAGCCGTCCTGCATTGAGAGGTGCCGCTTTATGGGAATATCCCACCTGAACATACCGTCCGCCCGGTTTGAGGGTGCTCGGACCCATTTCAATCGTCTTCGGATTGCCGATGGCCTCGATACAGATATCTGCTCCTCCGTTGGTTAAGTCTCTGATTTCTGTCAGTACGGCTTTATCATTTTTCTTAGATGTGTTGATAGCGTGTTTGGCTCCCAGCCTTTTGGCCATTTCCAGTTTGTCGTCCACGATGTCAACGGCGATAACCGAGCCTCCTGCAGCTGCGGCAATCTGAACCACGTTTATTCCCACACCACCGCATCCGATGACGACGACCGAGTCGCCCGGCCTGACTTGTGCCCTGTTTTTAACTGCATGGTAAGGGGTAGAAATGGCATCCGCAATGATGGATGATTCTTCAAGAGGAAGATTGTCAGGAAGTTGAATGCAGTCCTTGGCCGGCACCTTGACGTACTCGGCATAGGCTCCGTCAATATTGTTCCCCAGCATGATCATGTTCAAACAGATATTCTCCCGGCCTATCCGGCAGTTGTAGCAGTGACCACAGGAGAAAACAGGAGGAATGAGCACATGGTCACCAGCATTGATGTTTTTCACCTGCGCACCGACATCCTGGACAATTCCGGATGCCTCATGCCCCAGAATCATGGGTGGTTTTTTAAAGGTGGGAACACCATGATCTATATAATGCAAATCCGTGTTACAAACCCCACAGGCAGAAACCTTGACCAGAATTTCATGAAAATATATTTTTGGATCTTCTACCTCTTCGACTTTCAGAGGTTCGTTAGGTTTATGGAATACGGCGGCTTTCATTGATTCCTCCTTTATCTGTTTTTCCAGAGGGGCGGCCTCTTTTCCATAAAGGCCTTCAAGCCTTCATGCGCATCCTCGGATGCCATGAGTTCCTCGATGTAGGTCTTTTCGATTTTCTCTAATCCCTCTAAAAAGGCAGTCTCCAGACCCAGATTGATTCCTTTTTTTGTATGCTTTATCCCGACTAAACTCAATTCTGTGAAGGGCTGGATGAAATTACGCAGTTCTGGATCGAAAGAAGCCAAGGGCACAACCTTGTTGACCAGACCGATTCGCTCTGCCTCTTCCGCTTCGAGAATTTTTCCTGTGAGAAGGATTTCTGAAGCTTTTTTTAACCCGACAAGGCGAGGCAGGATCAAAAGCGCAATAGGGGCGACAGCAGAGAGCTTTATTTCCGGCTGCCCGATCTTCAGGTTATCCGCCGCGAAGATCAAGTCGCAAAAAAGGGCTACTTCACAGCCTCCTCCCAGAGTCAATCCTTTCGCAGCCGCAACTGTCACCTGCTCAAGCTTGAACAGGTTCCGAAAAATGTTGTGAAACGCATGGAGCATTTCCTCGACTTTATCTTTTGTGTGTTCAGATACGTCTACGCCAGCTGAGAAGGCTTTTTCTCCGGCTCCGGATATGACCAGTACTTTAACTGTGGTATTCTCAGTCAAGAGGTTCAGAGCTTCATTCATCTCTTTCATGGTTGCAATGTTCAGGATATTCAAAGGAGGGCGGTTGATGGTCAGGAAAGCCTTGTCATCCTTGGCTTCAAAGGTGATGTTTTCGAATTTATTTTGATTCATATTGCGTTTTTAGATAAAGTCCTATGAATCAACACTTTTCGCGAGAATTTAAGAAATAATACATATCACCTGCGCCTGTTTCTGTCAACTCTTAAAAAACGCGGGGTCAGGGCTCGACTTTAGACATTTTGACATTGAGATCTGGTTCTGACTTTTGGCGTTAGGGTTTTTGGAGTTGTGTCTTATCTGGATTTCAGACTTGATTGCAATCTTTTGGCATCAGTTCTGAGAAGGCCTGATCCCTAATGAATAACGTCAACGCCTGTTTCTGTCAAATTAAAAGTCGAGCCCTGATCCCATTTCTCATTTTAAATCAAAGGAGTTTCTTGACTTGACAGGACTATATTGATATTTTGATATTCTTACAAAGGGAAAATCCTTGTTGACTCCTCACCAAAAGAAAGAATCAAAATAAAAAATGAGAGACCTTTCTGTCTTTTTTTGAAGGAGGGAAGATGAGCGAAGAAAAACCAAGAAAGATCAAAAAAATCCAGTCTGCAGGACATATGAGAAAGATAATGGCGGATTATTTCTATGAGATGGACCGTGCAGCGAAGGAAGGTTCGCCCAAAGTGGCGTGGTGCTCCAGTGTCGGCCCGGCTGAGCTTCTGCTGAGTCTGGGATTTGTGGTCCATTATCCCGAGAATCATGGGGCTGTTTTGGGCTCCACCCGGAAAGCCATGGATTACATTCCTGTGACCAATGCGATCGGCTATTCTCCGGATATCTGTTCCTACCTGACCAGTGATGTCGGGGCTTTTATCAAGAAAGAGACACCCTTGTCTAGGGGCTACGAGGGAATCGAAGGTGTTCCCAAGCCAGATGTCCTGGTCTACAACACCAATCAATGCCGCGATGTCCAGGATTGGTTTGACTGGTATTCCAGGGAACTGGGCGTCCCATCCATAGGAGTTCATACCTACCGAAACATCGGGGAGATAAGAGAGGAGTATCTCCAGAGTCTTGTCAAGCAGATGGAAAATTTGATTCCGACTCTTGAGAGAGTCTCAGGGAATAAATTCGATATAGATAAATTACGGGAAGTGCTTTCCCTTTCTAAAGAATGCACCCTCATGTGGAAAAAAGTCCTCGAGGCGAACACCGCCATTCCGGCTCCGATAAGCTTCTTTGACGGGACAATCCATATGGGTCCAGCGGTGGTTCTCAGGGGATCACCTCAAGCGGTGGAGTATTACAAAGTGTTGCTCAAGGAACTGGAGGAAAAAATTGATAACAAGGATGGAGCTGTGGAGAATGAGAAATTCCGCCTTTACTGGGAAGGGATGCCGATCTGGGGTAAGCTGAGAGACCTGGCTGAGTTTTTTATCGATTTACGGTCCGCCGTTGTGGCCTCTACATACTGCAACAGCTGGATTTTCGAATCCTTTGATCCCAAAGATCCCTTCCTGAGCATGGCCCGGGCTTACACCGAGATCTTCATTGTCAGAGACGAGAATTTCAAAGAGGGCTACATCGAAAATATGGCCAATAAATACAAGTTGGATGGGATTCTCTTCCATGATGCCAAAACCTGTCCGAATAACTCCAATAACCGGTACGGGATGCCGGAGAGGCTGGAGAAAAAGCTGAAGATTCCTACTCTCACCATAAACGGCGACCTGAATGACCTGCGGTGCTATTCAGAGGAACAAGCCAAAACCAATATAGAGGCTTTTATCGAGCAGCTGGAATTAAGATAAAAAAAGGAAACTTGTAAAAGGCGATTGAAAGCAAGCAAAGGCAAGCGGAAATATTTAAAGACGTGTTTGAGTAGGGCATTGTGTCATTGCGAGCGGAGCGCGGCAATCTCATAAGAATAAGTCAAGGAATTTTTTTGAGAGAAGATAGAGGAAAGGATATTCTCATGCTCGTATTAATAATAAGCCCATGAACAGAGTATGAATTCTGGAAAAATTTATTTAATAAAGAATGAGATTGCCGCGCTCCGCTCGCAATGACATATTTTTCGCTAGGTTGAAAATTCGAGCAAACAATGCTTTCCTAAGACTGTGAATTAATAATGAATCATTTTGCAGGAATCGATGTCGGAGCTTCCACCACCAAAGCCGTCATCATCGATAAAAATCAGGAGATTCTGGGACATTCGGTCATAGATTCGGGTGCTGATTTTAAGGGCGCAGCAAAAAAGGCTTTTGAAGAGGCGAAGAAGCAGGCGAAGAGAAAGGTTCAGGATGAATGTTTCATCGTTTCTACCGGGTATGGCAGGAGGAATGTCGCATTTGCCGACAATACAAAAACGGAAATCAGCTGCCATGCAAAAGGCAGCTTTTTTTATTATTCAGAGGCCCATACCTTGATTGATATCGGGGGACAGGACAGCAAGATTATTAAGATTAACGATTCAGGAAAAAGAACCGGCTTCAAGATGAACCGAAAGTGTGCAGCGGGTACAGGCGCTTTCCTCGAGGAAATGGCCAACCGCCTTAAAATCAAGCTGGAAAAACTGAATAGCCTGGCTGAAAAGTCAGAGAGAGATGTCCAGATCGGGAGTTACTGCACAGTTTTTTCCGCCACCGAAATCCTGACTAAGATCAGAGAAGGGGTGGAAATCAAAGACCTGGTCAAAGGAATTTTTCACTCGATCATAAAAAGGGCCCTCGAGATGGACCCTTTAGAGGGGAATATAGTCATGAGTGGAGGCGTGGTGGCCCATAATCCTTTTTTGGTCTCCATGTTTGAGGAAAAACTGGAAAAAAAGATTTTTGTGCCTCCTCTTCCTCAATTGACAGGCGCTTTCGGAGCCGCTCTATTCTCCTTAGAAGAAAAAGGAGGTTAAAATGCTCGACGCCTTATTTAAACCAAGGTCGGTGGCCATCATCGGAGCTTCGAATAATCCTTTGAGTATCGGTCATATTGTCATACAAAACCTTCTTGACCACAATTTTAAAGGCCCCATATATCCGATTAACCCGAAATCCAAGTTCATAAAGAGCTTCAGAGCGTATGCTTCCGTGATGGAAATCCCCGACGAGGTTGACCTGGTGAACATCTCCATTAAAAATACCCTCGTTCCTTATGTCCTGGAAGAATGCGGGAAGAAGGGAGTCAAGTTTGCCATCGTGCATACAGCCGGCTTTAAGGAAGTCAGTGAAGAAGGGCTTCAGCTGGAAAAGCAAATTGTCGAGATCGCCCACAAGTACGGAATGCGGATTTACGGCCCGAACTCACAGGGCATTCAGAATTCCGACCCGGCCATATCTGTCTATGCCAATTTCACTTTTGTGCCCATGAGTCCGGGGAATATCTCTATTGTTGCCCAGAGCGGCGGAGTGGGAGAGACATTGAAGCTGCACCTCTACCGAATCGGTAAGGGCATAAGGATGTACTCCAGTTTTGGCAACGAAGCCGACGTGAGCATGAATGAGATTATTGATTATTACGGCCAGGACGAGGAGACAAAGGTCATCATGGTCCACATCGAGACGATGAAAGACCCGGAGGGTTTTCTGGAAGTTGCCAGCCGGGTGACCAAGAAGAAGCCCATCCTGGCTCTGAAGACGGGAAAGACGTCGGAAGGAACCAAAGCTGTCGCTTCTCATACTGGCTCGCTGATCGAACAGGAGACCATTGCAGACGTGATTTTCAAGAAGAGCGGAGTCCTCCGCTTTCATTCCCAGGAAGATATGATCGATGCAGCCATTGCTTTTTCCAACCAGCCCGTTCCCAAAGGAGATCGAGTCGTGATCGTCACCAACACAGGCGGACCGGCCATAATCGCAGTCGATGAGTGCATCAACGCCGGGCTAAAGCTTGCCAAGTTGAGTCCGAGGACTGTCACGACTCTGAAGAAGCTGGTTTTTCAGGAAGCGATCGTTTCTAATCCAGTCGATGTTGTGGCCACGGCTGGACCCGAACAGTATGGGGGCACGGTCGAGGCCCTGCTCAAAGACCCGAACATCGACTCGCTCCTGCTGGTTTTCGTCACCGCTCCTTTTGTCGATTGTGAGGGAATCGCCCGCAAGCTTGGCGAGCTCGGCCGGACCTCCACGAAGCCGGTAGTCTGCCAGGTGATGACCATCGAGAAGTGGCAGGAAGTCATCCGTCTTATCCGGGAAGGCAACATTCCGGTCTACGATTTTGCCGAAACAGCGGCCCGGGCTCTCTCGGTGATGACCGAATATGGAAAATTCATCCAGAAAAAAGAGCCTGTCTTCAAGAAATACAGGGTCGAGAAGAAAAAAGCTTCGGAGATACTCGAACGTCAGAAAGGAAAGGATAAATTCCTGCCCCAGGACGTGGTGTTTGAGCTTCTTAGGCGCTATGGTATCCCGACTGTCCCAGCCGTCAAAGTCAAGAAAGAGGAGCAGCTTGAAAAGGCCGCGGAGAAAATCGGCTATCCGCTGGTGCTCAAAGTGGATTCTGAAAAGATCGTTCATAAGACTGAAGTGGGTGGCGTTGCAGTTGACCTCAAGGACAAAAAGGAGCTTCTTTCTTCTTTCAAGAAAATGGCCCGGAAGTTCGCCAGGTATAAGCCCAGCTATATCCTCCAGAGGTACATGGCTGAAGGTAAAGAAGTGATCATAGGAGCCAAAGCGAATGAAGGTTTCCGTCCCACGGTCATGTTTGGCCTGGGCGGGGTGTTTGTCGAGGTTCTCAAAGATGTTCAGTTCGGGCTGGCGCCCCTTTCCCAGGAAGATGCCCTGGAGATGATTCAATCAGTCAAGGGATTTCCTATGTTGCAAGGGGCAAGAGGAGAGAAGGCTGTGGACGTCGACAAGCTTGTTGAAATCCTGGTCAGGCTTTCCCAACTGGCTTCCGACTTTCCTGAAATCAGCGAGATGGACCTCAATCCCGTCTTTGCCCTGGAAAAAGGCAAGGGAGCGATTGTTGTTGATGCCCGTCTGAAAATAGTTAGGTAGAAAAAGCAGAAAAAGGGGACAGGCCCACTAGTGTCCGGTTAAACACAAAATAAAAAATTTTTTGTTGATATTATTGAAGTTACAACAAAAAAAATTGGAATTTGCGTTCAAATCGATTACGGTGGAAATCTGCCGTAACTTTATGTATATATTGGAGTTAGAAGGATTTTGAAATTCAACAACCGGACAGCAGTGGGACAGGCCCCTTTTTTTGTTGTCAAGAACTCAAAAAAAGTATGCCTCTTTTAAGATTGAAGTTGACGTGTTT
>CAZSGR010000125.1:0-9929 GCA_964606185.1 uncultured Eubacteriales bacterium | reverse complement strand
ACTCATGGAATTAGGGTCAGACCTCAAAAAAAAAGGGGGATAGGTGTACGCCCTCAGTAATTAGGCAACACTTTTTGGATGTCATTTCGATCGAAGTGAAACAATCTCATGCCTATGTCATTGCGAGTGAAGCGCGGCAATCTCGACCTTGTGTCATTGCGAGCGAAGCGCGGCAATCTCATAAAATGAAATGAAGTCAATAAGGAAATAAAGATATCCTTTTTATGGGATTGCCACGCTCCCTTCAATCGCCCGCAATGATACTTTTGCCTTCAATATCATTACCAAAAGAGTTCCCTAATTAGTGAGCATAAACAGCAGGTTATTTTTTATGGGGATTGTCCCTTTTAGGCATTCCAGAGTCAGACCTTAGCCATTTCACGATTATCATGTTTCAGGGAAGACATGTTAAACTAACATCCTAATAATGATGGAAAAAACAAAATACTGAAGTTACTCAAATCTGCCCCTATTCTTCACTCTATAGACATTTTTCGACGAAACTGATAAATTTTGCAGCTTAATTGTTTAAAACTTGGAGAGTGTCATGAAGCTAAAATTCCTGGGCGCCACACGCCAGGTGACAGGATCCGCCTATTTTCTGGAAGCCGGTGGATTGAAGCTCCTGGTAGATTGCGGGATGTTTCAGGAACGCGAGTTCTCTTACAGAAACTGGGAGCGTTTTCCGGTTCCTCCGGAAGAAATAGACTATATTCTCCTGACGCATGTGCATCTGGATCATTCCGGGATTATTCCAAAGCTTGCCAGGGAAGGATTTACTGGAGACATACTGGCCACCTCTGCATCTATAGAGATGTTCCCGATCGTTATCCTGGATTCTGCCCGGATACAGGAAGAAGATGCCGCTTTTAAGAAAAAACGGCACAAAAAGGAAGGGAGAAAGGGCGCATATCCAGAAATCCCGCTGTACACGGTCAACGATGCAAGGCGGTGTTTGCGCTTGCTGAAGGATGTGGCTTACAACGAATATATCGATTTGAACAGCCAGGTAAAAGTGTGTTTCCATGATGCTGGCCATATCCTGGGTTCGGCCATGATCGAAATCATCATCCACAATGAGAAAGGAAGGAAAAATATTATATTTTCCGGTGATATCGGGCAGTGGGATAAGCCTCTTATGAAAGATCCGACTTATTTCGACAGAGCCGATTATGTGGTCATGGAGTCCACATACGGAAACCGCAAACATGATGACCCCAAAAATGTGGATAAAAAGCTGAGCGCGGTCGTTAATGAAACAGTGGAGGCTGGCGGAAACATTCTCATCCCGACATTTGCTATCGAACGCGCCCAGGAGATGCTGTTCCATATCAGCCGTCTAGCCCGGGAAAAAAGGATTCCGTATCTCATGACATTCCTCAACAGCCCTATGGCCGTTGAAATCACAAAGGTTTTTAAACGATCCAAGAGATTTTTCGACAAAGAAACACTGGAATTGTTCAAGAAGGGACAATCCCCTTTCGACTTTCCGGGCTTGAGGCTGGTGCAATCGGTTGAAGCCTCTAAGGCCATCAATCAAATCAGGGGATCAACCATCATCATGGCCGGTTCAGGGATGATCACAGGAGGACGCATCAAACATCATCTGATACGGAATATCACCCGCCCTGAATCCACGCTTCTATTTGTGGGATATCAGGCGGCTGGCACGTTGGGCAGGCTGATTCTGGACGGAAAACCGGAAGTGAGAATTCACGGTCAGCATTATCCGGTGAAGATGAGGATCGAGCAGATCCTGGGTTTTTCGGCTCATGCGGATAAAACCGACCTCACTCGTTGGCTCAACCATTTCAAGCATCCACCCAAGCGTGTGTTCCTAACCCATGGCGAAGAAAAATCGATCTTGAGTTTGTCCGATACCATCCGTTCCAAGGACGGATGGAAAGTGAGCGCCCCGAAATACCAGGAAGAATTCCAACTATGACTGGGATCAAAAAAAGAGGACAGGTGTACTAGCTCAAAAATTCAGCAACACTTTTTGGATGTCATTTCGATCGAAGTGAAGCAATCTCATGCCTATGTCATTGCGAGCGAAGCGCGGCAATCTTATCCTAATTGTCATTGCGGGCAGAATGAAACAATCTCATAGCGGTGTCATTGCGAGGAACGAAGTGACGTGGCAATCTCATAAGAAAATAATGAGAAATTCATTTTTATGAGATTGCTTCTTCGCTGTGCTCATCGCAATGACAAATTTATTAAAGAAGATTGCTACGCTCCCTTCGATCGCCCGCAATGACACTTTTATCTTCAGTTTCATTAATAAAAGTGTTGCCTGATTACTGAGCATAAACAACAGGTTACTTTTAATTGAGAAGAGGGACAGTCCCTATCTTCCTTAATAAAAGGACTGAAAGGGATAGTCCTTGAAAAAAGGGGCCTGTCCCCTTTTTTAGGATTTACTTGGTCTCTTCTGATTTTAGCTCAGTCGTCGGTTTAAGGACGACATCATCACGGACATAGGTGACGCTGGGTTTCCGGAGGATGTGCTGGAACTCATCAGGAGAAAGGTCATCGCGCACCGAAGCCTCGATTTTCTTTCCGAAATACAACTTTTTATTCACCAAATCGACCAGGCTGTTGATCCTGATGTAGGTTTTCGCCTTGGCTTCATGGACAACAACTGTAATATGGTCATCCCGCCTGACAATGGCTTGCACTTCCGGAAATTTCGAAATCTTCGAAGTGAAACGCTTGAGCATCCGGTTCTTCCTGTTGCGGATGTAGCGGTAGGCGATAAGGCCAATAACCCCAAGGGCGATAAGAGCGCCCGTTTCTATCTTTGTTAAAATTAATAATCCTGCCAAGGCCAGACCAATAACTAAAATGGCGATTCCTGTGGAGCCAAAGGGCAGTGAGGCCTTTACACCCTCAAAAAACATGCGAACCCTTTCCCCTGCAGGAAGCGAGCGCTGAATCCCGGATTCAATATCATTTTTCAACTTCTTCAAATCTGCGGCAAGAGCGCGTGCATTCTTGTACCTGTCTGCAGGCTTCTTGCGCAGGCAGCGGGATACGACTCGATGGAGCTCAGGCGGAAGATTCCTGCGGATGAATGTGACAGGACGCGCTTCATCGAAGGCGATGGAATGCATGGTGTCGAGAGGAGTATCCCCTTTAAAGGGTAATTCCCCGGTCACCATCTCATACAGGACAACTCCCATCGAGAAGACATCACTGGCCTGATTGACAGGCAGGCCGCGCGCCTGCTCCGGACTCATGTAAGCGGCTGTGCCCATCACGGTTCCGGGCTGGGTATGAGAGAAAGTCTCGGTCTCTTTCAGATCCTGAACGTCGCTCTCTTCGTCGGCCGAGACAGGGTCAAGAAGCTTTGCCAGTCCAAAGTCGAGAAGCTTCGCATGTCCGTCCCGGGTGACCATTATGTTATCGGATTTAATATCCCGGTGGACGATGTTCGCTTCATGGGCTTTACTCAATCCCTCAGCTACCTGAAGAGCAATCTCCACCGACCCGATCAGATCCAGTTCTCTTTTATCGATCAATTGGCTGACAGTCTGTCCTTCGACGAACTCCATGGCGATGAATGTCGTTCCTTCGACTTCGTCAACATCATAGATCTGAGCGATTGAGGGATGTGTGACCGCAGAGGCCGCTTTGGCTTCCTGGAGAAAACGCCTTCTTCGGTCAGGATTTGCGGTCAAGTCACCTCTGAGGACCTTTAAAGCTACCGGCCTGTCCAGACGGACGTCGCGGGCCCGGTAGACCACTCCCATGCCTCCCTTGCCGAGGAGCTTTTCGATCTTGAAGTGTTTAAGTTCTTTTCCGATCATTTTACTATCTAATACGTAATTTGAATTGATTGGATCATTTTTTTATTGCTTTCGGATTCTATATCATACCATCCTCATATATAAAATCAAAAAAATTAAGCCGAAAAGTGCCAGGAAACAAATTCGAAGACGGGATCGCTTTCTTTATGGCGTTCATGACGATTTCTTCTCTCATCTGTCGAATGACTCTATCACTCAAATTTAATTTTTCAATAGATATATACAAAAATGATGGATAGATTTCATCCAACGAAAGTCGGATATTCAAAAAACACGACTTTGGTCGTATGGGTTTTTACCCGGGCATAAGGACTCAATGAACTTCAGTGAACTTCAGGGTCAGACCTTAAAAACTTCAGTAATTTGAATCTTTTTGGCATGGGATTTAGGATGAAAGGGATTGCTTAAAGAAAACGACACAAAGCCGGCCAGTTGACTTTATTCAGTTCAAATCCTTCTTATACAATCTATTCCTGCTTCTGCCGATGCACTTCTCCTGGCTCAGGAAAGGCAACATGGATCTTGTGTGGATTCAGACATCGATTTTCTATCTGTCTCCGAATATCTCCGGTAAATTCTTCACTCTGTACTCCACGTACACATCGCGGTCTTCCTTCTCTTCCCTGAGCGCCAACCCGAAATCATAGAATATGGCATGCTCTAAAGATATTCCTTGAGGCGGATTCAACACATACAAAAACCGGCCTTCGGAATCATACACATCAATGCAAAATGTTTCGATCCCATCAATCGAATACACAGCCAGGTGACCCCTGGGTAAAGGTTTTATGTCTCGGATGGCGCAGAACTCATCGGGATAGATCTGCATATAAAATTCCCGATTTTTAAACTTCTCTTTAATGTACTGTTCTCTTTCGTCTTCATCCATAGAGTAGTTGCTATGAACCTTATCAAAAACGAAAAAGCTTTCCCCACTCAATTCATGAGAGGTTATCTTGTATTGTGTGTTCAGCACTGTGTAAACCCGCTTATTAAAGTCATCGAATGCCCAGTAGATCCTGGGTGTGGCCCACTCTTCCGCAATGGCCGATCGTCCTCTTCTAATCATCCCGACATCTGTAGCTTTGAAATAGTCGAATAGTATTTCACTTTTATTCTCCGGAACCATCTTTCCGTAAGAAATAATGACCCATTCGCGCATCTCTTTACCCTCTCCCACATTTTCACTCCGCTTGGCAACAAATCTTGTCTCATCCATATACACTGCATCCGAAATCCATTCTCCCTGCTTGGTCTCTCCCAAAAAATTCCTCTCCATATCGAACCTGGCGACTTTGCCTCCGCCGATGGCCCAGATCTCTCCTTCTTTAACGAAATGAAGGGCGAAAGTGCTCCATTGAGAAAATTCTCCAGGTCCCTGCCCGATCCGGCAGAAGGCCCCAAGAAATTCGCCTTTAGAGTTGAACTGGTGAACCCTTTTTTTGGTCCAATCATACAGGTAGACGTTCCCCTGTGGACCTTTCCAGAATCTCAGGAAAACGAAAAGGTCTTCAGCTTTTTGTTCTTTCATATCAATCCTCAGTATCTCTTCCAATTCAAGGTCTACAGTTCCCTTAAGAGGCTTGGCCGGATTGTGGACGTGCTTCACGCCGTCGATGATCTCGGTTGTGATTCCGCTCTCTTTACAGCCATATAATATGAACATAAGGAAAAGAGCGAAAAAGAGTAAAACTGTAATTTCAGGCTTTCTTTTTCTTCGATTTTTCATTCTGATTCCCCTTCCAATACTTATAACGTCAAGATTTCCCCTTTTGGTTGACAAAAAGACAACATTTTTATCCTCATTCCAGTCGCTGAATTCTTGAGTTCCTTATAACACAGGCCCTGGATGCGGTCAAACGATGAGAAAATGAGAAAATGACAGGAAGTATAAGGTGAGGACAAAAAACGTTCAGGTGAAACACATATACATAAATCCAAATTCTAATGTCAAGGAGTCATCTGAATCTCATTCCAAGGAATTAACGCTGTTTCTCATCTCAATTTGCCAAATCTCCCCTGTTGCCTTCCGCAGTCCATAAGTGTTATTTTTAATATTCAGCCTTATCAATGAATGATATGGCAACTTTTTATCGTCAATTAAGTATTTTTTTTCCAGTGAACGCCACTATTCATTAACCGATTGAGAAGGAACACTTATATGATCAGAAAAAATGCCCATTTGTGATCAAATCCAATCTTTGTTTCGCAGGAGGCCAGGAATGAAACTCAAAGCATTTGTAATCCTTATTGTCTGGATGTGCGCTGCGAGTATCATGGTGAGCGCAAACAACGCTGAGGAGAAATACGCCAAGGGAATCTATGCTGAATTGAACACGAATAAGGGCTTAATCGTGCTTCTCCTCGAATTCAAGAAGGTGCCGATGACAACAGCCAATTTTGTGGGGCTTGCCGAGGGAATGATTAAAAATTCTGCTCTGCCCGAAGGGAGGCCTTATTTTGATGGAACTGTCTTTCACAGGGTTGTTCCGAATCATGTTATTCAGGCCGGTGCCCCGGGTGGAACAGAGAAAAGCGGTCCTGGATATGCATACCCGAACGAAATTCATCCAAAACTATCTCATAACAAAGCCGGCATTCTTGGAGTGGCCAACGGAGGGCCGCATACAAACGGCAGCCAGTTTTACATCACTCTGAGCGACAGGTCTTATCTCGACGGCGATTACACTGTCTTCGGCCATGTGACCCAGGGTATGGATGTGGTAAACAATATTGTGCAGGGAGATGTCATCGAAAGCGTCAAGATTATCAGGATCGGAAGAAAGGCGAAAAATTTCCACCCAGATACAGAATCCTTCAACACACTCGTCGAATCGGCAAAACAGAGACTTGAAAAAGAGGAAGAAAAGAAAAAGCAGAAAGAAGAAAAAATCATAAAAAAGAACTGGCCGCGAGCTGTCCAGGCAGAAAACGGATCAAAATATATCATCGTGAGAGAAGGAAAAGGGAATAAACCAGGAATCGGATCAAAACTCAAGGTGATGTATACAGGTCAGTTTCTTGATGGGCGAGGATTCTTAAGCTCTGCGGATGGAGGAAAACCCGCCCCGGTAAAGGATGCAGAACAGTTTGAATTTGAAGCCGGAAAAAGCCGCGTGAACCCGGGATTCGATGCAGCCCTGATGGAAATGAGAAAGGGCGAGAAGAGGATAGTGATCCTCCCGGCTCGTCTCGCGTATGGAACAGGAGGATTCTACGCCAGAGAGAAAAAAGGAGAAAAGAGGTTTGTCATCTCTCCGGATACAACCCTTGTCTATGAAATTGAGCTGCTCGATATTATTAAGTAATCTGGGGTCAGGGCTCGACATTAGACATTCTGGGGTAAGGCCTTGTTAAAGATG
Source organism: uncultured Eubacteriales bacterium (assembly GCA_964606185.1). GTDB lineage: Bacteria > Acidobacteriota > Aminicenantia > Aminicenantales > Aminicenantaceae > SOIA01. The sequence continues at coordinate 2,755 of CAZSGR010000125.1, read as the reverse complement.
ATGTTTGCAATGCTCGAATCGGGCTTCAAATCTTAGAATACAGATAGATAGAATGTCTAATGTCGAGCCCTGACCCCAAAAGAATTGACCCCAAAAGAAATTACATCACAACCAGCCCAGCCAGTTTCAGGATCTGGATATAATTGATAACGCTCTGCAGCTTGGATTCTCTCGAATACTGTGCATCGAGCATGTTCTTGATGTCCAGGACGCTCCGTTTTCCGTCGATCAGGCACTGCAGCTCGCTGGTGCTGCCGATATCTCCCCTGCCATAAGGAAACTTAGCACTTTCTTCCTTTGGAATCTTGGTGATGAATTCCCTGTAACCTCGGTATCCTTTTTCTTTAACCTTTGCAGTAGGTCGAGGAATCATTTTCGCCGCTTTCTTTTCCTCTTCTGTCCATTGAATCCTAACGGGTTTGACGCCGAGTTTCTTCGCCACGGATTCCATGTGCGTCTTGAGAACAGCCGTATGGGCGGTTCCGATGGCATCTATTGACTTCTGCATTTGAGTCACATAACTCCCAACCGCTGTCTTATTTTTGGCCAGTTCAAGAACTGCCCCCAATGTGTCCTTCTCGTTGGTCACAGCTGTGGACACCTGGATCCATGCTTTTTTATATGCCTTACCTAGATCCTCTGCGGTGGCTTTGTTTAAGATTTCCAGCGCTACCACCAACTGATGACCCAGGCGGCGTGTTCCATTGCTCGCCACTTCTCCGGCAATCTTTATAGCCATATCGTCGTCTGCACTGGCCACGGTGTAGGCGCCTGCAGCTCCGATAATCGCAATGCGCTTCATCTGCGTGGGGTCAGTCTTGCCGACTCTATCGCTTGATGTATGGTACCAGGGGTCCGGCCAGGTGATCATCATGATACCCGGAACACCGACACCCCAGTCATTGAAAATCTCATGGTCTGATGCGCCGTAATGCGTCTCGATAGAGTAATAAAATGGCTCGTCAGTACCTGTTGGGGCAACGATTCGGAAGAGCCTGCTGCGGCTGCTACGGTTTTGGATTCGGTCTTTATTTCCTTCTCCGACAAACCGGTAATAATTCTCCATAACATCGTTGATATAGTGGGCGTTTCCGTATGTTGTCCGCATCAGGTTCATGTATGTTGGGCTCTTGCTCAGAGAAATCCCCACCATGTCCATGTTGATGTTGCACAGCGTCTTTTCCATGATCTCCTGGTTTTCCTTTACCCAGGGCCCAGTCCCAGAAAACTCGGGCCCCCAGAGAAAACGGATCGTTCTTTTCGGACGAGGGAGTCTCCCTTCCTCGATAAGCGTATGGAGTATGCGGGCCACTTCCATTATGCCCGCGCTTCCTGATTTATTGTCATTGGCGCCCTGTTTAACGATCCCTTCGAAAAGATGGGCGGAAAGTATAACTTCGCCCGCATTCGGGTCTGTGCCCGGGATATGACAGATGACATCCTGGTACTCGTAGTCCTCCATCTTGGCTTCAACCTGGGCATGCACTGTGATTTTTTCATTTCTGAGCAGTCGGTTTTTGAGCCGTTCTCCTTCACGAAATGGCAGAAGAAACCCGAATTTAACCTGTGGGGCTTCCTCTCCGGATGCACCTCTCCGAGTGTATATGCCTCTCCATGGGATCTGAAGAGGATCTCTTGAAATCCGGGAGGTGCTGATGGCGATCACTCCCAGGGCTCCCTGCTCTCCACATGCAAGGTTGTGGACAGCGCCGACACTGCCTTCAGTGACAACGATCTTGCCCTCGACTCCTGCGCTCTCGATTACCTCTTTAGTGCCGCGGCCGACCCAAACCAGCTCCGCTTTCACGTTTGCATTACTGCTTCCCCGGGCAAGCATGGCAGTCATATCTTTGTAAGAAGCAAGTTTTCTGCGCTGCGGCTTCACTTCCCAGAGCTCTCCCTTGATTCCATTCCAGGACTGTCCGGCTGGAAAACGGACGATCTCCGTACCAGGAAGGCCGTAATGCTTCAACTGGTCGTATATGTACTGGGATTCATAGAATGTTCCGGCATACTCCTCCGCCAGGCGATCTTTGTTGTAGCCGCCGGTTTCCATGATAGTGTTCCAGGCAGTCTCACCTGATGCCTCACCGACAATCTCATCCATCTGTTCCTCAGGAAGCAGGGTCCAGATAAGCCACGGAGTTATCTGGGCTATCGCTGCTCCACCTGCCAGAAAAACCAATACACAAAGTGAAACAAATAAACGTTTAGCCATTTGTTGCTCCTTCATAAAAGTAAAAACGGATCATGAATTATAGATTAATTGTCCAACTCGTTCTGATTTTTTGTCTGATATTTCCGAATGCCGACCGATTCATTCATAGACTTGATAGTTGCATATACCACACAGAAAAAATCTGGTCAATGAAAAAGAAAAAAAGGGACAAGTGTAAGTGCTCAGTAATTTGGTAACATTTTTTGGATGTCATTACGAGCGCAGCGTGGTAATCTCAGATTTTTGTCATTACGAGCGCAGCGTGGTAATCTCTTTAAAATATTAAAGAAAACCTTTTTTATGAGAGTGCCACGTCACTTCGTTCCTCGCAATTACAGTAGGATAAGATTGCCACGCTTCGCTCGCAATGGCACTTTCACGCTCAGTATTTTTAATAAAAGTGAAAATAAATTACTGAGCATAAAGGCCTGTCTCCTTTTTTGTGTTCCCTTGGGGAACGTCCCCAAATGGAATATTTGCTGTTCTCAATCGTCTTCTTTAATAAAGGATGAAAAAATTGACGTGGAATTTCATATC
>CAZSGR010000124.1:0-9966 GCA_964606185.1 uncultured Eubacteriales bacterium | reverse complement strand
AAAAGATGCCGACATGTGATGATCAGTTATCCTTTAGAGATCTTTTGTTTAAGGTATCGGCATATTTTATGAATAATTCAGGATATTTGAATCCGACTAAAGTCGTGTTTTTCGCATATCCTACTTTCGTTGGATGAAATCCTTCCAGTATTTTCGTATTTTAGCCATGTGAATGAACAAAGCTTAAAAAATAAAATTATAGAAAAATGATAAAGGAGGTCGACATGAATAATAAGAAAGAAGAGGCTTCTGCCGTAATCCTGGTTCCAGAGCCTTATGCGGGTTTGGCGTACAGCTTTGGCTGGGACCGGATGAAGAAATTCTTCCTGGATCTGTTTCTCATAACCTTGATTGTTGGGGTTGTCTGGATTCCGTACAGCATCATGCTCTCTCTTGATGGAAGATATACTCCAGGCGGAGGCATTCTACAGATATTTGGACTCGCTTATCTGCTTCTCCTCATGGCCCCTATCGATTATGGTTCTGCCTTTGTCTTCCTCAAGGCTGTAAGAGGCGAGCAGTTTGAAGTCAAAGACATGTTTTTAGTTTTTGAAAAGAATTATATAAATGTCGTTTTGGCCAACCTGCTTCATTGGGGTATCGTCAGCCTCGGAATATTTTTGTTCTTCATCCCCGGCATCATATTTGCCTGCAGGCTGGCCTTTGTCAAATACCTCGTTCTCGACCGGAAAATGGACCCGGTGGAAGCGGTGAAAGAAAGCTGGAGGATGACAAAGGGGCATGCGGGAAAAATTTTCCTGATGGGATTGCTGGCCATACCCATAGTGATTGCCGGTCTGATCTGCTTGGGCGTTGGTGTTATTCCGGCTGTCATGTGGATCCGTTGCGCCTTTGCTTCGATGTATTATGCTGTGAGCGAATCTGAAGAAGGAGCCGTGCACGTTGAGGAGGTGAAAGAATAAACAAAGATTGAATATGTATGAAAGAACCGCTATTAAAAAATTCAAAAGGAAACCGAACGGCTATGTAAGGACATGCGTATTATATTACAGATAAGAAAAAGGAGATAAAAAATGTCAAAAAACAGCTGTCCCAAACACAACCTGTCTGTTGTACTCCTGTTTATATTCATGCTTTCTTCTTTCTGGACTTTACCAGGGCTTGGTAAACAACAGGAAACAAAAAAAAGAGATTTAGATACAGAATTCAAAAGCGAAGTGATCAGCAAAATCAACAAGCTGATGATCGACCATTATATTTTCCTTGATAAGGCAGAAAAAATGAGAGATTTTCTCAACTCACAGCTCAAAGAAGGAAAATACAAAGGTCTCGATGACGTTCATCAATTTGCCAGAGCCCTAAGACAGGATCTTATCAAGATCAGCAATGACAGACACATTCAAGTGGTTTATGACCCTGCCATGGTGGAAAGAATCAAGGCTGGCCAAAGCCAGAACGACCAAGAGAGAGAGAAAGCTCGGAAAGAACGTCTGGAAAGGGATCGACAGCGGAATTTCGGCTTTCAGAGGGTGGAACTGCGGGACGGGAACATCGGATATTTGGATTTGAGATCCTTCACCGGGCAGCCAGAGGCTTTTGAGACTATAGTGGCGGCCGTGAACTTTCTCGCCAACTCCAATGCCGTCATCATCGATCTCCGCAACAATGGAGGAGGCAGTCCCTACACGATCCAGATCATTAGCAGCTATTTTTTGAAGGAGTACACCCATCTCAACAGTTTCGAACACCGCGGTGAGGACGTCTTTCAGCAGTTCTGGACGCTGCCCGGAGTTCCAGGGAAAAAGATGTACGATACAGACCTGTACATCCTCACCAGCAGGCGGACATTCTCGGCTGCCGAGGAATTCACATACAATCTCAAAAACCTGAAAAGAGCAACGATCGTCGGGGAGACAACCGGAGGAGGTGCCCACCCCGGCGGATTCAGGATTATAACCGATAATTTTCTGGTCTGGCTCCCTGACGGCCGGGCTGTCAATCCCATCACAAAGACCAATTGGGAAGGGACCGGCATTGAACCGCACATCAAAGTTGACCGGGATAAAGCCCTGGACAAAGCCCATACGTTGGCACTCGAGAAACTTTTGGAAAAGACAGAAGATGAATCAAGAAAATTCAGCCTGCAGTGGGGTCTGGATGGACTCAAGGCCCGGTTGGATCCAGCTGTTGTGGATCAAGATATTCTGAAGAAATATGTGGGCAGCTACACACGCGGCAGCATCACCCGTGAAAAAGACACCCTTTTTCTCAAAGCTGGTACCAGGGCATTCAAAATGATTCCCGTTTCAGAATCCTATTTTGTCCTTGAGGGAGAAACACGTATCCGTGTTCGATTCGAACGGGATCCATCCGGGAAGTATTTCAATATTAATGCCATCTATGCAGATGGCAACACGGAGAGGATCAATAGGATTAAAAAGAACGATATGTAGGATTGAGTGACTGAACCCCAGTCCTTCAGGTAAATAAATCATGGAGGAAAATTTCCTTTCATTTAAGTCCTGAATCCGAGCTATCCAAATATATTAAGCAGGTTGAAGCCCAGATCAATACTGTCAGGAATAAAAGACAGGAATTCACGGCTGAATTTGAGAACTTTGACCAGAAAGCCAACCAGTTATTCACCATACTGGCCACTGTCATGAAAGGCACTCGTGAGATGCAATTAGCAGTAATAATGAATCTTCAATAGGGGGCCCGCGATAATTTCTTTAATCGAGCACCAGAATATTAGGATTTAACCTTAGCATTTAACGAGGACAAAACCTGTCGTTTCTTCACTTGGGATGAGCATCTCTGTTTATCGCTTATTAATAATTTTTATCTTTTCTAAATACTGAATGACCATATCTTTGCTTTTGGCCAGGTCAAGCTTGTTTGTATCAACAGCCAGTTCGGGATTGAGCGGTTCTTCGTATGGAGCGGAGATCCCTGTAAATTCTTTGATCTCGCCAGCACGGGCTTTCTTATAAAGACCCTTCGGGTCCCTCTGTTCAGCCTCTTCCAGGGAGACTTTAACGAAGACCTCGATGAATTCCCCGTCTTCAAGCAAGTGGCGAGCCTTGTCCCGGTCTCTCCGGTAGGGCGAGATGAAGGCGGTCATGGTGATGACTCCGGCCTGCGCAAAAAGTTTGGCCACTTCCCCTATCCGGCGGATATTCTCCTCCCGGTCTTCAGGCGAAAAACCGAGATTTTTATTCAGGCCATGGCGGATATTGTCGCCATCCAGCACATAGCTGAGATGACCGCGTGTATACAATTCTTCTTCCACTGCGTGGGCAAGGGTTGATTTTCCAGAGCTCGGGAGCCCTGTAAACCAGATGACCACTCCTTTTTGGCTGAGAAGTTTTTCTCTGTCCAGTTTGCTGAGAGCGCTCTGATGCCAGGTTATATTTGTTGCTTTTTGTTTAGTCATGACTGTTTCTCCATAATCAGATGATGATGTTTTTCAGATGATATTCAAACATGTTCATCCACTGTTGTTTAAATTCTTGTAATAGTCTATTAATATTTTAATGACCTCAGGCCGGCTGAATTCTTTGGGAGGCATCTGCCCGTTGGCCAGCATCTGCCGAAGGTCGGTGCCGCTTATGAGCACTCGGTCCTCTTTATTATGCGGGCAGGTTTTCATGGATGCCATCCCATCGCATTTGGAACACCAAAAGGTCCAGTCGATTTTCAATGGTTTGAGGTGCAGTTCACCCTCATCGATTTCATCGAATATTTTTTGTGCATCGAAAGGTCCGTAATAGTCTCCAACGCCGGCATGATCGCGTCCCACGATCAAATGGCTGCAGCCGTAGTTCTGCCTGAATATGGCGTGCAGGATGGCTTCTCTGGGGCCAGCATAACGCATCTCCATCGGATAAACTTTGAGGATCACTCTGTCTTGAGGATAGTAGTTTTTCATCAAGACCTCATAGCATTTCATCCGGATTTCCGCAGGAATATCGTCAGCTTTGAGTTTTCCCACCAGAGGATGAATCAGTATCCCATCGCATACCTCTAAGGCGATTTTTGTGCAGTATTCGTGGCTCCGGTGGATCGGATTTCTTGTCTGGAAGGCAGTCACTGTGCTCCAGCCGCGTTCTTCAAAGATTTTTCGGGTCTCCTCCGGCCGTCCAAAGTGTTTTCCGTAGAGGTGAGGATAAGGTCCTTCACTGAATGCTTTGACTGGCCCTGCAAGCAGGAACTCTTTTTGAGCCAGAAGCTTTGCCACTCCAGGATGGGTTTCATCTTCAGTGCGGAACACACGTTTGGCCTCGAGTTTTTTGTCGTACGTGAATTTTTCCGTCACATTCATGCTTCCCATGAGTTCATCACTTTCCTCATCCACAAGCGCGATTTCAGAGTCGAGCGGAAGACTTCTCGCTTGTTCTTTTGAGACAGAAAGTGTAATCGGGACAGGCCAGAGAGTGCCGTCTGCCATATGCCTATTTTCGACAACTCGGGTGTAATCATCCTTTCCCATGAAGCCTTCAAGAGGGCTGAATGCGCCCATAGCCATCATAATCAAGTCAGAAGTCTCACGAGAGGTGAGATGGATCGTGGGGAGTGATTTTGCTTTTTCTCTCTCCTCCTCGAGTTCTTCGCCCTTTATGAGTAAAGGGTTGAGTTGGCCCCCATGCGGTGGGACAAGTTTCAGCGACATGTTTTCCTCCGGTCAATAAAGTTTAAAATCCGTGAATGCCTGTTGAATGAATGATTAGAGGTATCCTAACGACTTCAGGCGTTTTCTGATCGCCTCGATCTCTTCCTTGCTCAGGCTTGTGTCTCCGATTTTTTCAGCCTCAGAGGTTTTTTCACCGGTAGAAACCAGGTCTCGCAGCACATAGACAATGAAGTCGGTGACTGAATTGAATCCACTTCCGGCGACAATTTTAGATATCCGGTTATACAGTAAACCAGGGATCTTGATTGTGACTTTACTGTCTTTAGGCTTCCTTTGTTCAACACTCATATGACACTCCTATAGGAGTGTTACACTATAATGGATTTAACCGTGCGGTGTCAAGGCCTAAGTTTTATTGAAGGCAGGAATATGCTGGTTTTTAATGTTATGGTTCAATCCCGAAACAATTGAAACTTCATTTTATGACTTACAGTCATAAAAAAAGAAAAAATTCTGGAAATTCCTAACTGCCGGTTATATTACTGCTATTTTCAATGAAGATATCAAAAAAAATACAATGGTGCTGATGTAAAAAAGAGCAAAAGTGTGTTCAAGACTAGCCATGGGTAGAGCTAATCTTTGGAGATGAAATGGGACTGCTCTAAATTGAGCACTTATGAGAGAAAAAATCATCTTCGATTTCCTCCTAAAAGGGCATTGAAAAGACCATGAGGAAAATATATTTATTAGGCACAGCAACTCAAATTTTCAGATAGGTGGTGTCAAATGGAACAAATGGCTAATTTAGCTACTGATCAATGGCAAGAAATTTTTAAAATCCTCTTAGTCCCGATTAAGTGGATTATCCCCTTACAAAAAGCGCTTATTGACTTTTTTGTGCATTCTTCCTCAGCTTGGGGCGCAATCGGAAAATACTTATTTCTATTTTTTCCTCTGCTCCTCTTGCTGGGAGCCCTTTGGTGCACTCAGCTTTCTCTGTACACAGTTCCCTTCCGTTCAAAACGCATCAATTTCATCACGACTCTTCTTCTCGCCTGGTGGGATGGAGCCCGGGCCGTGTGGCTCTTCTGGGTTGGCCTGTTTCGGCTCGTAGTTGTTGTCCTGGGGTGGATATTCTCTGTGGCCCGGCTTGCTGTGAAATTCATTGTCGTCGCCCTTAAACATATACTGCTCGCTCCATTCGCGATGACCGGGCGGATGACAAAAAGTTTCTTCCGGCCCGGAGTTCCCTGGATAGCCTTCCTGATCCTTATTTTCTGGTGCATGCTTGAAGCTGGGATCTTCTCGTTCGTCTTGTTCCCGACGATTTCAGAGGTTCTGATGGATATCGTGGGAACAGATGAGGTGTCAGGGCTCACATCACCTCTGTTGTACGTATTCCTGCTCATTATCATCATGGGGAGTTTTGCCGCCCTCCAGGCATTGAATGATGCTGTCCGGACCCGGAAAGTCAAATCCATCATCCAGATGGTTATCATCGAGTTGATCGTTATGGGATTCGAGGTGATGTTCCTCTATCGTGAACTGGTCGATGCGATTACACCATGGATCGTCCAGCAGACTGGTATGCGAGTCGGAATGTTCTTCACTCTTACAGTCTCAAGCTTTGGATGGATCGCTATTCGAGGCATGACGTGGTTCCTGTTCGCCCAGTATGGCACTCCTCCACTTCTGGCCTTGATCTCCCGCCAACCCGTTGAACAGGCCGGAGGGGCACAGAGGGAAGCTGCTCCTGATATTAGAGAGGTCTCGAGATGGTGGCAGCAGCCACTTCAAGATTTCAAGAATGAGATCGATTGGCTTCATCGGAAGTTCAATGAACTCCTGGAATTCCTCACCCTGCCCGTACTGCAAGTTTTGGCAGTGATCCTGAACTTCTGCACGATCTTGCTGACTTCTAAACCGGTCTTCAACCTTCCGTTCAAAGAATTGAAGGATGTGATGGATACGCGAGAAATCTTAGTGGCTAGAGGTCTGGCTCCGAAGAGAGGAGATGAAGCATGAGGCAGAAGTATAAAAACCTGTTTCTCTTGAGTGCGGGGCTTGCGCTCCTCCTCATGATCTGTGCGGCGTGTAATATGCCATCTGGCCAGAGGAAACCTCGATTAGTCCTGTTTGTCGGAGTGGATGTGAGCGGTTCTTTCCGGAATTCGCCTTATTACGATGATGCCATCGCCTTCCTTTCTCACTATATCTACGGTCATCTCAATGAACTGGGTGAAATGAGTAAACTGCGAGCCCTGTTTGTGGGTTCCATAGGGGGAATAAGTGAAGATGAACCCAAGGCCTTCCATCCGATTCACGACCTCGAAAGCAAAGATGTCACACAGATTGAAGAAGAACTTCGAAAATGGTTTCCTCCAGAAGACATAATAACGGATTTCAACGCTTTTTTCGAAGAAATTGCCCAACTCACTAAGGATAGAAACCTCACCCTTGCACCGATTTCTATCGTTGTCGTTACAGACGGCGTTCCAGCCTTGGGAACTTCAGAGGAAAAAGCTGCTTATGAAAAGATCAGCATGGAACCCCTGGAATACCTTTCCCGGAGAGTCACTGTCCGGCTCACTTACCTCGAACCCAAAGTGGCCCAGCACTGGCGGGAAGATGTTGCTGCCAGGCGAGTCCGTATCTGGACCGTTCCCGGTGAAGTCATGGTGGGATGGCGGAAACAGATGGAACCAGGCATAGACTTAGCCCTCCAGGACAAATTGTGGAAGTGGGTCAAGGACAATGTCAACTTCCGTGTGCGTGCCAGAAGGTTCTGATAGAGCAAACTGTTCGGATTGTTTTTTTGCTTGAGTAGATAGCGTTTAAGAAAATAACAGTACTTTTACTTAACCTCAGTCGCATATCCCATAGTCAGCATTTTTAATTTTTTTTTTGGCCGCCAATTCCTTGTTCGCTGCCCTTTTTTTTATTTCATTCACTATCTCTGCCTCATTTATGATAAAATCGCCTGTCATGGTAAAATCCTTTTCAATTCTTTTCAGGGGGTAGTGATTAATGAAGATTAGATCTTTACTCACTTTTGCGTTTATCTTTTTTTGTGCAGGAACTTGCCTTTTCATCATGGCCCAGGAAGAGAGGAGTCCTCTTCTTGATTCGTGGGAACAGTATTTAAAACTGAAAAAAGAGTCAGAGTTCGACTTGAAATGGGTCTCTATCGGGCCGGTCATGAATTCCGCGAGAGTCGAGGCTGTCCAGTGTGACCCGAATAGCCCAGGAACGATGTATGTGGCTTTTGGCTCGGGAAACCTGTGGAAGACCACAAACCACGGCCTCACCTGGAAGCCGATTTTTGAGAACCAGTCCGCACTGGGTATTGGGGATATCGCACTGGCCCCTTCAAATCCCGATATCATCTGGCTCGGCTCCGGAGAAAGTCTTAAAAAGGCGAGGAACTTCACCATGCCGGGCACCGGTGTGTTTCGTTCTAATGATGGAGGGCAAACGTGGAGCAACATGGGGCTTCATGATTCCTTTCATATCGGCGAGATTGCCGTTCATCCGAAAAATCCGGATAGAGTTATCGTAGCGGTGCAGGGCCATTTCTGGTCGACAAACTCAAACCGGGGACTTTACAGGACAACTGATGGCGGAAAAACATGGGAGCATGTCCTGTATGTCAACGAACGCACCGGAGCGAACGATGTGGTTATCGCACCATCCAATCCGGATATAATCTACGCTTCCATGTGGGAAAACAATCCCGGAATATTCGGTAAAGAGAGCGGAGTGTATAAAAGTTCTGATGGCGGAAAAACATGGACCAGACTAAAGGGCGGTTTACCTGACGGCCCGCGAACAGGGCGCATCGGTCTGGCTGTGTCCTGGTCCAATCCGGATAAGGCCTATGCTCTGGTGGATAACCTGGATAGAGATAAGAAACAGGCCGCTGAAGTGTACCGCACTGTGGATGGAGGAGAAAGCTGGAAAAGGACCCATAAGGAAGACCTTCATATCTTCTCACGCATCGGATGGTATTTTACCGATTGCTATGTGAATCCCCGGAACGATGACGAGGTCTTCGCCCTGGGCGTGAGAGTCGCGCACAGTGCAGATGGCGGTCAGGCGTTTCAACTGATTGGCGGAGATGTGTTCCACATTTTTCCGAATGCATCCGAAGTGCTGCATCTTGACCATTGTGAGCTCTGGATCAATCCTCTCAATCCCAACCACCTGGCTTTGGGCAATGACGGGGGCTTTTTTGTCAGCTATGACAAGGGGAAATCCTGGATGCATTACAATAACCTCCCAGCCGGAGAATTCTATGATATTTCTGTTGATAATCAGGACCCTTATTCCGTGTATGGGGGGACTCAGGATGACTCATCCGTGTACGGCCCGGCCAAAGAATGGAATCCAGTCTACGCGGATGGATGGGAATACGTCTGGCTGGATGCCTGGTCAGGGGGAGACGGCTGCGTCACGATTCCAGATCCGGAAGACCCGAATACCGTCTATTTTTCGAGCCAGCATGGGGGAATCCGTCGAAAAAATATGAAGGAGAACCGTTCAGTGGGAATACGCCCCCGGCTGCCTAAACGTCAGGAAGGAAGGTTGGTCTACACGTTCGTGGCCCCATACATCATCTCTCCCCACAATCATCTGACGCTTTATCATGCCGGTAACTATGTTTTTAAAAGCCTGAACAGAGGAGATTCCTGGAAGCTGATCAGTCCTGATTTGTCGCAGTCGGCCCATAAGGCAAAGAGATCCACTGCTATGGGCGCCATCGCTGAATCTCTACTGGAGCCTGGGCTTCTGTATGCGGGAACGGATAAAGGGGCTTTCTGGGTCACGCATAACGACGGCATAAAATGGACCGAACATTCCGAGGGTCTCCCCAATAGATACATACGGAGCATTTGTCCCTCCCGTTTCAGCCTGTCCAGAGTTTATATCGCGGTGCCAGGTATCAATGATGATGACCTGAAGAATTACCTTTTTGTCTCTGAAGACTATGGGAAAACCTGGAAATCGATCACATCCAACCTGCCCGATGAAGTCGCCTATGTCATCCTTGAGGATCCCGTGAATGAAAATATCCTCTACGCCGGCCTGTACAGAGGCGTTTATGTGTCTACAGACCGTGGACAGAGCTGGTCCCTATTGGGGCCCGGAATGGCCGCCACAGCCATTTCCGATTTAGTCATCCAGGAAAGGAAAATGGACCTGGTGGCAGGGACTCATGGCCGGGGAATCTACCGGATGAATATCCAGCCGATTCAGCGGGCGTTTAAAAACGGTAACCCCCAGACCAATATTCTTTTTGAGACGCCTGTGGCCCGCCTGCCCTGGATCAAGGATACCCACCGCGACCCGAAATACAGCACCATGGAAAAGGT
>CAZSGR010000123.1:6065-10112 GCA_964606185.1 uncultured Eubacteriales bacterium | reverse complement strand
CACATCATGAAGGCTGAAAAGAGTAGAATGATTGAGACAATCTTAATCTTGTTTTTCATTTTACCCTCCCTTCAGACCTTCTTCTATCCAAAATCTTAATACCCTTTAAACAACCTGTCAATTTATGCTCTTTACAATCTCTTGTCTTCCTGATATAAAAAGTGACGGTTCTCTTATGCGGGCTGGAGAGAACACCTACCTTTTTGGTTCCCATCATCAACCCCCCTTTTGCTGACAACAGCCCGCCTTAATATAAACCTGTCTTACTAAATAAAGACCTCTCCCTTTAATAAAGGCTAACAGTGTTTAAAAGAACAGAAGGGGGGATAGGGAATCCAGAGAACCTAAAAATCTCGAAGCATGGATTCCTTATGACATAAGTAAATAATCCCTTGCTGAAATACCCCTTTAATGTCGCTTAAAACTAAGATTTTATGACTGCCAAGCCTAGCAGCGATAGGCATAAAATATACTGTTTTTTCCGCATCAGAGGTGTCTATAGTGCATATTTACACTCAAACTATGCCAGGTCCATACCAAACCATTCGGAAATGAGGTTAACAGGGGTAGTCATACAAAGGAATTACTTTAAAAAGCACTAGATCTTGCCCATATAGAGGAGATAATCTTTAAAAGTATATTTTCAAGGTACTCCCTTTCTGATCATTCCAGTTTTCCTAAACACAACTGGATTTCTTTAACCAATTTCGAAGCGGTGTTGAACCTTTTCGTCACAGCTTTTTGCAGCAATTTGCCAACAATCTCAGCACAACAATCCGGGATATCGGGCAATACTTTAGAAATTGGCGTATAGGAACAGTGGAGGACAGCATACATCAGGGTGGTGAAACTGTCGCCTTTAAACGGCCTTTCCCCTGTCCACAGTTCATATAAAACAGCCCCAAGAGAAAAAAGATCCGAACGCCCATCCACGTCTTTCCCTGCAACCTGTTCTGGTGACATGTAGCCTGGAGTGCCGATAATGATACCCGTCTTGGTCATTGAGGAAGCCAATACGCGAGCTATACCGAAGTCGGTAACCTTCACCTGTTTGTTTTTCAAAAGCATGATATTGGCTGGCTTGATGTCACGGTGTACTACTTTCTGATTATGGGCGTAATCAAGAGCTTTGGCCACATAATAAGCTACCTTGAGTGCGTTTTTCATTGAAAGTAGCTTTCCCTTTCGGCAATAAGCTGTCAGGTTTTTTCCAACGAGGAGTTCCATAGCAATATAGGCCATATCCTGTTCCTCGCCTGCATCAAATATGGCCACTATGTTTGGATGGGACAGTTTTCCAGCAGCTTCCGCTTCGCGGAAAAATCGTATTTTCATTTCTTTCAAATCTCTCGGGTCGATTTCCTTATATCGCAGAATTTTAATGGCAACCTCCCGGTTAATCTTAGGATCCTTCCCGAGATAAACCGTACTCATAGCCCCCCGACCCAGTTCCTTAAGGATCTCATAACGCCCGAAAGTGGGTTTAGTCATCGTATCTTCCTGCAATACGGTTGTATCCTTTACGCCTAAACCTGAAGATAAGACGAATGTTTTTCCGACATTCTTGAGCTTTTCTATCTTACTCTTGATATCCTTGAAATTCCCGCTCTTCTGGAGGTGCTCGTAAACAATCAGTGCCTTGTTGAACATCCTTTTTCGTTCAAAATCTAAACCGAGATTGTAAAACAGGGTCTTTACCGATTTATCTCCAACCGGGCATTTCATGAACTTTTCAAACGCCATGTCCAACATGCCTTGACCTTGAAACGACAACCCAAGCGTTTTGTTTAATTCCACTCTTTCATCTTGTTGCTTCCTGGAAAAACTTTTAAATCCCACAAGTACATAAGCGAAAACCGAGAGAAGGACAGGCGCAAAAAACTTAATCCAGTACCCATATCCCATAAGAAGAAACACAGCAATCCCAATCCAGGTTATTATAAAAATCCCCAATATAAGAACACCGACTCTGAAATTTACCCTGGGAATAACGAACATAAGAAACAAAGCGAAATACAAAACGCTCAAAACTTCCAGCGCAAGGGCCCAACGCGGCCGTGAAAGGTGTGTACGGTTCAAAATGTTTTCAAGTACATTTTCTAAAATCTCAACAAGCGAGGCCTCAGAATGGGCTGTTGTTTTATATACAGGCGCCAAGCCTTTAGCGGTGACCCCAATCAAAACGACCTTATTACGAAAGGCATCCGGAGAAATATTTTCATTCAGCACATCGTAAAAGGAATAGGTCTTGGCCTCGCTCCGCTTAAGATTATAATCGAAAAGCATCCTGTAATATCTATCAGTAGGAATTCTAAGGGAGTTGATGCGAAACCCGGTAAAACCGATTCCATCTTCTTCGGCTATTATGTCTTTTATACCTCTCCCCTTGTATTTCGCAGCCATTTGAAGGGGAAAGGAGGGGAAGTATCTCCCCTGATAGTATATAAGCAGCGGTGCCTTACGGACCGTGCCGTCTTTATCAGTAATCAGGTTAATATGCCCCAGCGCTCCTGCCTTTCCTGCAAGTTCTCTGAAGGTCTCCATAACTGCCTTGGCAACAACAGTTCTCTCTTTCCACACATCAACAGGTTTTCCAGATCTCATCCGCTGCGTCTCTGAGTCAACCGGGTCCCTTTTTAAATTCAAGGAATTTATGGTCAGCAGGCTCGACATTTTGGAGGTTTTTTCATCTGTTGGAAGTCCGAGGGTGAACAAGAAGGGCAAAACCACGTTCTTGGCGGATTTAACTGCGGAGACTAAACTGGCATCATGATTCAATCTTTTCTCTGCCCCCGCCAGAATTTCATTCAAATTGTTAAGGGTTTGCTTTGCCCCACGAAATGATTTCATTCTTAGATTCTCTTTCAGGTTTTTAATCTCCTGGAGACCAGGGTTCAATTCTTCGTGGGAGTACAAAAGGCAAATACCGAGTGTATCGGTGCCATACCGGGAAAGAAGGCGGATCATATCAGCAATATAAGAACGGGGCCATGGCCAGCTGCCAATACGCTGAATACTTTCTTCGTCAACTGCCACGATCACAACCGGGTCAGTATCCTCGCTTCGAGGGCGGCCAACCATAAGGTCATAGGCCTTGTATTCGAGGGCCTGTAATGGATAGAATTTAAATAGCATCCCCCCAAGAATTACTAAGGTTAATAAAGAAATTATCAACAAATGGGAAGAGAGGATCTTTTTTAACATCATAACATTCAGATTTAATTCAAAAAAACCAGATTGTTTGTCGTCAAGTGGTTTCAGACTTTTTTGCTAATTTCTAAAGCTACAGATTCCGAGTATCATACTACTACTAACTGATTCCTTTTGACAAGGTTCGAAGCGAATGAGAACCCCCCTCCCTCTCAACCATCTCTAGCCGCTAATTCGCTCAGCGTCCTTTTTCAATCCAGGGAAGCCAGGGCTATTTGAAAATAAATGCCTTTTACTTAATTTCAACCATATACCGGATAACCTGATGAAGATTATTTTCATCTTCTCCCCGGCAATATAAATATCCGTTTTTGAAAAACATGGGTAATCCTTTTATTGCCACCTTTTCTACATACCTGCCATTTTCATCAAAAATATCATAGAAATACTTATCCTCTCCTTCACTTTCATAAGTGCAGACAAAAATCCTGTTGTTATCATCTGCGCAGATATAACGGATTGGGGGTAAATTTTTGGAAAAACTATACTGGCCTTCTGTTCCTCCCCGATAGGCAATAACTCTTTGCTTGTGTTCTTCTGTCAATTCAACCGGATTGAATTCCTTTTTGATTTTGAGAAAAACCTTGCCATTTTCATCCACGAGATTCAGCTCGTATTGATCCGTAACTGCCCATACGACGGCATCATCTTTTCTTACGGCATACAATGTAATCTTGGAAAATGCATCTCTTTTTTCATTTGGAGATCGACGTTTCTCTATTGACTCCGAAATTTGATGAATGAGCTTACCCTCAGTATTAAATTTTCTCAAAAATAATTTAAAAAACTCTTTCCCTGGAGGACCGAGCTGCTGTGCAATTATGTTGCCCTTGTAGT
>CAZSGR010000123.1:0-6055 GCA_964606185.1 uncultured Eubacteriales bacterium | reverse complement strand
CTCCAAACATGGCCTTTTTATAATTAATAAAATTTCTTTCCAGAGTGAAATAACTCAATCTACCGAAACTGCAAACGACGATTTTATCTTCAATGATCGCCATTTCGGCGGGGCCTACAAATTCTCCCGGCCCTTGTCCTTTTCTCCCAATGTGCTTAAGATAATTTCCATGCTTGTCAAATAACTTTATGGAATGGGCTGTTTCGTCAACAACATATATATTTCCATCATCATCAGCTTTGATATCTCTTATGACTTCAAAAAAATAATCCGTTTTTTTTTCATCGGTTCCAATAACAAGGTCTTCTTTCAAAATCATATCAAAAGATGAGTCGAGAGATTTCACTGGATTTTTTGGATTGTAAACAACTTGAATACCATTTTCGATTTTAATTTTTACATCTTGAGTTCGGAGCAAAGATGGAGAGATAAATATAAAAATGAAAATAGTTATTATATGAAGAAATTTTTTCATAATACCCTCCCTTTTGATTTTCTCCTATTTATAATTTTAATAACTCTTAAGCCACCTGTCAATTTATCGCCTTTAAACGCTCCTGTCCTTTTTGATATAAAGTTAATGGTTCTCTTTTGCGGGCTGGAGAGAATCCCTACCTATCAGGTTCCCATCAAGCCCCCTTTTGCTGACATCAGCCCGCTTCAATACAAACATGCCTTACCGAATATAGACCTCTCCCCATGTCACAGATTTGTCACAAAAATTACTGAATTACGCTGAAAATAATGTAATGGGACTGAAAACCAAAAAACTTAAAAATTGAGGAAATACCAGGGGTAAAGTGAATGGCGGGAAGGTGTGGGAGTCGAACCCACCCAAAACCTTTCACAGCCTCATACTGGGTTTGAAGTCCAGAAGGCCCACCGGGACCTATACCCTCCCGCGAGCTATCTTATCACGTGTCTATCTTCTTCTCTTTTTGTCAGGCCGATATTATCAAAATACTCAAGGATAGCCTGGGCATATTTTCGTGAGAGCCCAAGTTTATCACGAAGGTCAGCTATTGTGATAGCCTTTTTTTTCCTGAGCTCAGTTGTCACCACCTCCTGAGCTGTGTTGACTGCTTCCTTATGGTAGGTAACCTTATCGCTGAGCCGAACCAGGATGTCCCGCTCTATGAAGCTGTCCATTATTTTCTTGAATTCGTTAGCCCCCATATCCAGCTCTTTACGAACTTCTTCTTCAAGAGGAGCTTTTAGGCCGGCCTCTTTAAAGAGTTTTTCGATCGCATCCGCCATCTTCTGCTCCTGTGGTTTCATCTTCAGCTCAAACCCCACAAGGCTCACTTTGGAGCCTTTCCTGGATATGACTTCCCTCTTAATGAGGTCAGCGACGGTGAAATTGAAGGTCTTGGAATCAGTGATTTTCAGAAAAGCTGACTGGAGCTCACCAAACGGCATGGATATCAAATGAGTATTCTTTTCCAGGAAATTTTTCAGGAGCGAAAGGAGTTTATGGTCTAAATCATCGTAAAATTCCCTGTGCAGATATTTTTTGTCTTTCTCGGGACCTGTCTTCTCCGGGGCAATCTCCACGAGCTTTCCTTCTTTTATCAGTTTTCCCACAGCATCTGTCACAGCTCGGTCTTTCTCCCCAATTTTGAGTGCAATCTCTACTGCATCCTGAGGAACAAAGACACCCTTCAGGAACATTTGCTCAACGACTTCGTCAATAATCCCATCCAGTTTTCTCAATCCCTCTTCTACCTGGGGGTCAAACCGCTTATGCTTGGGAGGAAAAGAATCAAGAATAGAGCCGCCTCCGATAGTCATCAAAGGTGAAAATGTCCGGAGGACAAAGCGGTCCTGTGGAAGCGCTACGGTCGGTGCTTCAAGGACAAACTGAACTAAAGCATCCTCTCCTGGCCTCAGTTTATCCCTGTCAAGGAACACCAGCCGCGAAATAATCTCCGCTGTTCCTGTGTGAAGTCTCACCCTGGCTCTATTCTTCAATTCCTTTCCGTAATTTTTGAGTAAATGCAGTCTCCCGTCCAACCTGTTCGTCGGCAAGAGGGAGCCTGGCTGTCCCGCATACTGACCTCTCCGGAGTCTCTCTTTGTCCACACCCAGAAGGTTGATGGCTGTTCGCTTTCCGAGGCCGGAACTCTCTGTCTGTTTATGATGGACATGGATGCCCCTCACTTTGGAAACGATGCCATCGGGAAAAATCTCGATTCTATCGCCTACCTTGACTTCTCCAGATAGAATCGTTCCTGCGATCACTGTCCCGAAGCCACGCATGGTGAAGACCCTGTCGACAGGCATGCGACAAACGCCACTGTCCTCTCTTGTCCCGACGGTCTGGCTGATTTCCACGAGTTCCTCTTTTAATTCCCCTAGTCCTGTGCCTGTCACAGAAGAAACCGGGATGATCGGCGCATCACTCAAGAATGTTCCATTCACAAAATTCCTCACTTCGGATTCCAGCTTTTTTAGCCGGTCCTCATCCACAAGGTCTATTTTGGTGAGGGCAATAATCCCCTTCTCAATACCCAGGAGTTGAAGAATATCAAAGTGCTCCCTTGTCTGGAGATTCACTCCTTCATCGGCGGCGATGACCAGAAGGGCGGCATCAATGTGACTGGCTCCAGCCACCATGGTTTTAATGAGTTTTTCGTGACCCGGGACATCAATGAACACGATTTGCTTGTCAGGCACCGGCGTTTCCATGAAGACAAATCCCAGCTCGATCGTGATTCCCCGGCGCTTTTCCTCGGCAAGCGTATCCGCATCAATTCCTGTCAAGGCCTTGACCAACTGGGTTTTCCCATGGTCGATGTGACCGGCTGTGCCGACGATCACATGATTTCTCTCGGATTGCGCCGCACTCATTTCTTTATGACTATTTGGCCAGAGGATTTGGAGACGATTTTGCCGATTACTACCGCATGGACAACGCCTCTTTTTTTGAGAAGAGACACTAATTTATCACTTTTTTTTCCGCTGATGGAGATGAGAAGCCCTCCTGAAGTCTGCGGATCATACAAAACTTCCTCCAGTTCCTTATTCACATTTTTTTCGACTTTGACGTATTGAAAGGCAAACTCTTTATTCCGCTCCACAGCGCCGGAAATTACTCCTTGTCTGACACAGTCCAGCACCCCGTCAAAAACAGGAACCTGTGACGCATACACTTCGGCCGTGACACCGCTCTGAACAACCATTTCACTGAGATGGCCCATCAGGCCAAATCCCGTGACATCTGTCGCTGTTATCACGCGCATTTCTCGCATGACCTCAGAAGACCCCCTGTTGAGCTCAGCCATGGATTGGCTGATCTCTTCCATGGCGGACTCCGAGGCTCTTCCGATCTGGCTGGCAAAACCGATTATTCCTGTTCCGAGGGGCTTGGTTAGAACAAGAGCATCGCCAGGTCTCGCCCGGTCATTGGTGATAATCTTCCGGGGATTGATTTCACCTGTCACGGCAAACCCAAACTTGATCTCGTTGTCTTTGATGCTGTGGCCTCCGATAACCGCGACTCCGGCTTCTTTCATTTTGACGATTCCACCCATAAGAATCTGGTTCATGATTTTATGGCTCATGGTCTCGATAGGAAACCCGATTATCGAAAGCGCGGTTAATGGAGTTCCTCCCATGGCATATATATCACTCAGCGAGTTGGCGGCGGCTATCTGCCCAAATGTATAGGGATCATCGATGCTGGGAGCAAAAACATCCACCGATTGAACAAGGGCATACTCTTCATTAACCTTAAAAACACCGGCATCATCGCATGTATCCGCACTGACCAGAACCCTCGGGTCTGATATCTCGGGGAGGCCGTCGAGGACTATCTTCAGGTCATTCTGGTTTATCTTGGATGCGCACCCGGCATTCTCAACATACTTCGTCAGCTCAACCTGCTCAGGCATATCCTCCAGGCGTTCGCCCGCACACAGACAGACGTTTTTTTCTTTGAAAACGTCACAGGGGCAGGCTTGCTTCGGGTTACAAATACAGTGTCCCAGCTTGATGGAACGCTACATGATGTCCTTTCTTTTTTTCAGGTCAACCACGTCTTGTCTTTCCTTTCTTCAAGGCAGCAAGGAGCGCTTGGATAACCAACGCGTCTTCTTCCTCCCGAATTGTTCTCAAATCAAACAGCACCGCTTCCTTGTGAACCCGGGTAAATACGGGGGGGTTGCCGACGCGCAGTTTTTTCGCGAGATTTTCAGCGGATACAGAGGCAAGCTGGACCTTCAAGAGTCTTGTGGGTATCGTCTCCACGGGCACAGAACCGCTTCCCACCTGGGAGCCTCCGTCTATAAGGGAAAATTCAGCCTCAGCCTTGATTTCTACTTGAAGCTTCTTCTTGATTCTTCGCCCCCTCTTTTCAAGCTCATCGATTGTCAGAGAAAACATTTTATACACAGGATGCTTATCTTTGAGCTTTTCGATGTTGAGAAAAAGCCGCAGCGTGGCTTCCATGCCAGCAATGGTCAATTTTCCGACTCGCAGGGCTCTCATCAGAGGATTCTTCTTTATTCTTTTAAGGGTGAGCTCCTTTCCCACGATGATCCCAGCCTGTGGTCCACCGATAAGCTTATCTCCACTGAAACACGCGACATCGACTCCTGTTTTAACACTGTCCTGGACAAGAGGTTCGGTCTCGATCCCGAAGTCTTTCAGGTCGAGTAGAGCCCCACTCCCGAGGTCATCAATGAGAGGTAAATTGTGCTCTTGAGTAACCGTTGATAATTCCTCAATAGACGGCTCTCCGGCAAAGCCCACGATCCGGTAATTGCTGTGATGGACCCTCATTATGGCCCCGGTATTCTCATTGATAGCGGCAATGTAATCCTTCAGATGAGTCTTGTTTGTTGTGCCCACTTCTCGCAGGATGGCTCCGCTGGCCTCCATCACATCCGGCATACGAAAGGCTCCTCCGATTTCCACGAGCTGGCCCCGGGAAACAATCACTTCCCTGCCCTGAGCCATTGTATTCAGGATAAGCATGGTTGCGGCAGCATTGTTATTGACAACAGTGGCAGCTTCTGCCCCGGTCAACTCACAGAGGAGGCCTTCGAGGTGGACATCCCGGTGCCCGCGGCGCCCGGTTTCAATATCTGTGGCCAGAGTGCAATAGCCATCCGAAGCTCTATGAATGGCCTCCCGTGCATCTTCTGAAAGCACGGCTCTCCCCAATCCTGTATGTAGGATGACGCCGGTCGCGTTTATGGCTTGGTTTAAAGAGGATGAAAACGTCTCCTGGAGGTCTTTTTCCACTCGTTTGACTACATTATCTGAGGAAAATCTGGCTTCAGGAAAGGAATTCACTCCAGCCTTTCGGATATCGGAGCGCAGTTCATCCAGAACGCCCCGTACAGCATTCGCCACCAAATCCCGGCTGTATTTTTCAATCAACGTCTGCGCTTTTTCAGTTTTCATCAAAACATTGACTGAAGGAAGCTTGCGGAGGAGATTTTTTGTCATTTTTTTTCCTATTCAAAAGGATTTAGTGCCTGTCCAGCACCATTTTATATATCTTATTTAACCTGAAACTCAATTTGCACTTGCTAATTTAGCATTAAACTTTGACTTTTTTCAAGGAAGCACAACCAGCCCAGCGGTCTATTTTCAGGAATGTTTGACTCGATTACAAAGTGAACGGATAGACTGTCATTGCGGGCGAAGCGAAGCGATCTGTTGACCCTTTCATTGCGGGCGAAGCGTGGCAATCTCATAAAAGAAATGTATTTTTTCTTTGAGATTGCCGCGTCGCTTCGCTCTTCGCAATGACAGTGAGGATGAGATTGACACTCTTTGCCTGCAGCCACATCTGAAAAGTGTTACCGAATTAATGAGCGAGTCCACCTGTCCCCTTTTTTTACTTAACAATCTCATCCTTCAGGTACGCATTCCAGACGTTTTCAAACCAGGCCTCTTCCTGAGGGATAGGTCTGATGTCCACCCATTGTTTCTTGACTTTCGCCTCTTCATCCAGATAAATCTGGAGTATTTTCTGATTGACGAAAGCATCTTCTTGATTCAGGCTGAACTTCCATTCATCACCGAGTGCTTCACACGGCTTCTC
>CAZSGR010000122.1:5021-10224 GCA_964606185.1 uncultured Eubacteriales bacterium | reverse complement strand
GAGGAGATTATGTTTATAAAATTTTTGCTCTGGCTGATCTTACTGGTGCTTTGCTGGCCTCTGGCTATCCTGGGGCTTATCCTGTATCCCATAGTCTGGCTTTTGCTTCTCCCGTTCCGGCTGATTGGGATCACAGTGAGTGCGGTGTTTGATCTCTTCAAGGGAATCATCACACTGCCTGCGAGAGTCCTGAAAGGGCCGGGAAGGTAGAAGACAGCGTTTTAAACAATAATCATCTGTATTTAAGAATCAGTGACATTGATAAGGGGAGGATAAAAACATGAAAAAATTCCTGTATCTTTTTTTCTGTCTGGTCATCATTTCTGGCTTGGGATTCGCCGATGAGTTAAAATCTGCAGCTCGGGGAAACTCCATTCCCAGGCCAGAATACCCCAGACCTCAGTTTGCCCGGTCCCCATGGAAAAATCTCAACGGAACCTGGACCTTTTCTTTCGATTCCGGGAAATCGGGAAAAGAACGTGATTTTGCCAGCAGCCAGGGCTTTGAAGGGAAAATCACTGTGCCCTTCTGTCCGGAGAGCCCGCTGTCCGGTGTAGACTACAAAGATTTCATCCCGGCTATATGGTATCAACGCAGCATCACTATCCCTGAAGACTGGGAGGGGAAAAAGGTGGTTCTCCATTTTGGGGCCGTGGATTTCGAGACAGAAGTCTTTATCGATGGAAAATCTGCCGGAAAACATTATGGAGGCACTTCTTCATTTTCATTGGATATCACTCCTTTTGTTACCAGTGGAGGAACCCACAGTCTAGTGGTTTATGCCCTTGACGATAACCGCTCAGGCCTGCAGCCTTCGGGAAAGCAATGCCGGGCCTTTAAATCCAGGGGAGTCCATTACACCCGCACGACAGGGATCTGGCAGACTGTCTGGATGGAGGCTGTTTCTGAATACGGATTAAAGTCCTTTCACATCCTCCCTGATCTAGACATGAAGAGGTTTTCGGTTCAGGCCAGTTTCTATTCAGTTCGTCCAGGTCTCACCTTCCGGGTGACTGTCATGGATGGCACAAAGAGAGTGAGCCAGGCCGAAGCGATTGTCAGCGATAGTGTCGTTTGCCTTTTGCCGATAAAAAAACCCAAGACCTGGTCACCGGAAAATCCTTTTCTGTATGACCTCATTCTTGAGGTGTTGGATAAGTCCGGACGAATCCTGGATCATGTCCAGAGTTATGCGGGGATGAGGAAAGTCCATATCCAGGGCAACCGGATATTCTTGAACAATAAGCCTTATTATCTCAGGCTCGTCCTGGATCAGGGTTTTTATCCGGATGGAATCTGGACAGCTCCCAGTGATGCCGCGCTGAAAAAAGATATTGAGCTGTCCATGCGGGCCGGGTTCAACGGAGCGCGCCTCCATCAGAAAGTGTTCGAGGAAAGGTTCCACTACTGGGCCGATAAACTTGGCTACCTCACCTGGGGAGAATCCTCGAGCTGGGGCATAGATGTTAATAATGGAGCGGCGGCCAGGAATTTCCTCATCGAGTGGCAGGAAATCGTCATGCGAGACCGGAATCATCCCTCCATCATTGCCTGGACTCCGTTCAATGAAGCCTGGGGGAGAGGAGAGCCTCTGAAACGTCTTCTCGTCGATGCATACAATCTGACGCACAACATCGATCCCACACGGCCCGTGAATGATTCAAGTGGCGGCTTGCACTTCGAGACCGACCTGTGGACGGAGCACACTTACGAGCAGAACCCTGAAAAAATGAAGACGCTTCTTGCGCTAAGCGATAAGAATGAAGTCTGGCGCCGTCTCCCGGAAAGGAGCGGGGAGTACCGGGGGCAGCCCTACTTGATAGACGAGTATGGCGGGATCAAGTGGATTCCCAGTCCGGATCAGAAATTCGCGCCCGATTCCTGGGGATATGGGGAAGACCCGACCACCCTTGAGGAGTTTTACTCGCGCCTCGAAGCTTTAACGGATGTGATATTAGGTATGCCCCACATCTGCGGTTTCTGTTACACTCAGTTGACCGACATCGAGCAGGAGCAGAACGGGATTTACAATTACGACCGGTCCGAGAAATTTGACATGAAAAGGATCAACAGCATCCTCAGCAAAAAAAGAGAATAAAAAGAATAAAAAAGGGGACAGGCCCCTTTTTTAAATTTTTAAAAGAGGGATTGTGTCTTAACATTTAACATTGCTGAAATTGGGGACAGTCTTCAATTTATGTGAACGGTTTGATTATGGTGTCATTGCGAGCAACGAAGTGACGTGGCAATCTCATAAGGAAAGATTCTTAATTCAATTTCTCCTGTTATATTTTTCTTGATTTTCGCGGCTTATCTATCAGAGAATCACAGCCTATGACGAAATCGAAGATCATTGAGATTGATGGGGTGGGAGCTGTTCTGTTCGATCGCAGCAAACGGGCCAAGCATTTGATTATTCACGTCAGGCCCTTCACAGGAGTAAGAGTTGCTGTTCCTTATGGGGTATCCTGGGATAAAGCGGAAAGGATTGTCTGCGGCAAGATAGACTGGATACACAAACAACAGGCCAAAATCGAGAAGATAAGACAGAAGTACGGATCTCTCTTAAAGGATTTTAAAAGGATCAATAAAGCGGCGTCCAGGAGAAAACTCATCCGTAGACTCGAAGAACTGGCCGAATGGCATGGGTTTGACTACAATAAGGTGTTTATCCGGAACCAGAGGACACGCTGGGGGAGCTGTTCAACCAGCAATAATATCAACCTGAACATGAAGCTGGTACTGCTTCCGGATGAACTAATCGATTATGTGATCCTTCACGAGCTTCTTCACACCCAAATAAAGAACCACAGCCGAGAGTTCTGGGCAGAGCTGGACAGACTCATTGGAATCCGAGCGAAAGGACTCGCCAAGCAGTTAAAGGAATACGGTCTGGGACTGTAGAAAGACATTGTAGGTTTTTGTAGCATAATGTCATTGTGAGGAGCGAAGTGATGTGGCAATTTCATCTGAAAAAGGGGGTGTTCCCAATTTATGAATAATCTAGGTGAATCAATAGCCTAGGATTTTTTCCCTTTTTTCTTTGGATTGTATTGATAATCTTTCTTTATGAGATTGCCACGCTCTGCTCGCAATGACACGGATTTAGTTTACTGCGTTGTGCTCGAAAAGGCGCACACGTGAGATTGCTTCGCTCGCAATGACACGGACGTGAGATTGCCAAGCCTATTCCGATCAAAGAGAAGGAATCTCATCCTCTGCTCGCAATAAGATTAAAGAAGACTGGTTTTTCTAATCCTATTTCTTGTCAAAGCGCAGGTTTCTGACACGCCCCCCGCTCAACCTGAATCCTGTGATCTGATTTCCACTATCTCGGGTGAAACGGACCTGCCTGAAAAACCACTGTCCTCCGAGAAACATATCTTTTTTGGTCGGATTGAGTTGAATATCGCTGTGGCGCTGGTGTTGGGCCACGAGCTTTCCATCCAAGATGACCAGCGTGTAATTCGTCCCGAGCTCATCGCTGTGATAGTCACCTACAAATTCCTCAAGCTGATACGCGCTCAGATTAGCGGGCTCGAATTTCACTCCAGTCATAACATTATCACCTAGCGTAAATACAAGCTTTGTCACATCCCCTACGTTATTCATTTGAAAGGTCAATTTTCCATCCCTGTTTGGAATGGAATATTCAGTGTAAGACTCAGGGATCAGTCTGACTTTGGGGCCACCGTCTCTCTGCAGCATCAGCTGATTTTTTTCTTTGGTGATGGTCATGATGAGACCGGGCTCAAAATAGTACTTGTCGGCAAACTCTTCATACCAGGATATATCTGGCTCAATCTCTTTTTTTTCGACTGGTTTTGTTTTTTTCTCTTTCTTTTTAATCACGTTGGCCAAATAAATATCGGCCACATCACCAGCTATGCGCGATGTGTTGAATGAACCCAGGTTACTCAGGACAACAACTGCAAATTCCTGCTCAGGGAAACGGACAACATGACTTCTGTAGCCTGCATCGCCTCCGCTGTGTGAGACTGTTTTCAGTCCCTTGTGCTCACCTATGACCAATCCAAAAGCGTAGCTGATTTTTTTCCCGTCGTTGAGAATCCCCTGTTCGTGCATCTGATCAATCACATCAGTGCCTCCTACATGTCCATCATCAAAATTTTTGACCCATTTGGCCATGTCTTCCGCTGTCGTAAAAAGGCTGGTGGCTCCCACATTGGCGTAATTCAACCGTCTTTTCTTAAAACCGTCATCTCTCACCGGAACATAGGAATAGGCTCTGTTCTTAACGATTCTTTCATGGTCATCATAGAATTGCGTGTCAGGCATGTTGAGCGGCTCAAAAATATTCTTCTCGGTCCATTCCCTGAATGATTTGCCAGTGACACGAGCGACGATTTCGGCCAGGAGAGTGAAACCTGTGTTGCAGTAAAGGTACTGTTCGCCTGGCTCGAAATTCAGCTCTTTCTGGTTTTTGACCATTTTCAGAATATGTTCTTTTGTGATCACATCATCGAGCCTCCAGCCCGCTACGGCCAGGAGTTCCCACTGGTCACGCATTCCGCTGATGTGGTGAATAAGGTGCCAGATTGTGATGGACCTTCCAAAATCAGGGACTTCAGGCAGGTACTTGTGGATATCATCATTTAATCTCAGTTTGCCTTGGCTTGCCAGCATAGCTACGGAAAAGGCAGTGAACTGTTTGGATACAGAAGCCACGTGGAAAACGGTTGATGGTGTGATCGGAACATCATATTCCAGGTTCGCGCTTCCGTATCCCTTTTTGTAAATGACTTCTCCCTTTTTGATGACTGCAAGGGAGGCACCTGGTGAATCCGGCTTATCCCATTGAGAAAAAAGTTTATCGACTTGTGCTGTTAAAGCTTCATTCTTTTTTTGATGAATTTTTTTGCAGGTGATATGGGTGGCCATCACTGCGAGTACCACACAACAAATCAGGACAGGGTGATTCTTTTTCATGCATGTCTCCTCATAAGCTTTGGATTATGTTGATATTCCTTACTCGGTTTAAAAAAAAATTATTAAATTCTAAACGTTTGAGTTATTAATAGTGAAACTTTTTGGATGAATGGTCAATTATTATTTTATGAATATGGTAAATATGGGGACGTTCCCTATAACTATAACTATAATAGAGGAAAAGAAACATCCATGAAAAATGCAGAAAAAAAAGGTATGATATTCTCTAAATTTCAGGAGCATTGATATTGAC
>CAZSGR010000122.1:0-4921 GCA_964606185.1 uncultured Eubacteriales bacterium | reverse complement strand
AATGCAGAAAAAAAAGGTATGATATTCTCTAAATTTCAGGAGCATTGATATTGACTTCACCATTCAAAATATAAAATGAACGGGGAGGGGAGACATGAATCGTCTTGGCTGGTCTTTTAAATCTATCATCATCTTATTCTGTACGGTCCTTTTTTTAGTGATTAATGGTGCATCTCAAGCCGAAATTCCGGACACTCCGGCGGGGGAAAAGCTTGCTGGATTTCTTTCGGCTGTTGAATCCGGAGATGCCAAAAAAATGCGGGAATACGCAGAGAGTTTTGCCGCCTCCTTTTTGGAAAAAATTCCAGTGGAAGAACATGTGAGTTTTTTCCAGCAGGCTCATCAGAACTATGGAGGCTTCGATGTTGTGAAGATCGAGGAGGACTTGGATCATGAGCTCTCGGCGCTGCTCAAGTGCAAAAATTCCGCAGGTTACAGGTTTTTTGCCATACGAACGGAAACGAAGTCTCCCTATGCTGTGGTCGACATGAGCTACGGCATGGCCGAAGCTCCGGGTCCCCCCGCAAAAGTGCTGCCTCCCCCGACTGCCTCTGAGGCCGCAGACCCGGATGCCGTAGTCAAGGGGAAGCTGGGAACGAAGATAGATAGGCATATGCTCCAAAAGGTGAAAGAAGGATTCTCAGGCGCTGTTCTTGTCGCGAAGAATGGCGAAAAAGTGATTCATAAAGGGTACGGCTGGGCCGTGAGAGAACGCAAACTCCCCGTAACCACCAAAACTGTGTTTGATATCGGTTCGATCTCCAAACCTTTCACAGCCACGGCTGTGATGAAGCTGGAGCAGCAGGGAAAGCTCAAGGTGACTGATCCCATCACACAATTTTTCGATTCTGTGCCAGAAGATAAAAAAGTCATTACCATTCACCACCTGCTCACTCATTCAGCAGGGCTAGGGGAGTATCATGACACCAAAGGGGACTTTGAGGAAATGACTCGGGAGGAAGCTGTTCAGCATATTTTCGACCAGAAACTTAAATTTAAGCCTGGGACAGATTATGCTTACTCGAACTCTGGATTCACTCTGCTCGCCGTGATCGTGGAGAAAGTATCCGGACAGCCGTTCAAAACATTCTTAAAAAAAGAGATTTTCGAACCAGCAGGAATGGCCGGCACAGGATTTTACCGCAATCCTTCCTGGAAGAAAGAAAATGACGTCCATGGCTACAATGACCGGAAACTCGGGAAGGAGAATTCACCTCTGACCTGGCCAGAGATCACCTGGGCCCTCCTGGGGAATGGAGGATTGGTTTCCTCTGCAGAAGATCTGTTTAAGTTTCATCAGGCCATGAAAGGCGACACGATTCTTTCTCAGAAGACAAAAAAGAAGTCTTATACAGGTCATGTCAAGATCGGGGAGGATGCTATGATGGGCTATGGCTGGGGAATCCGCAGCACGGAACACGGAAAAAGAGTGAGTCACGGTGGTGCGAATGATTTTGGATTTCAGGCCATGTTCATCCGATACCTGGATGAGGATGTGGTCATAGTCATCACAACCAATGCTGGCCGCGTCGGGGATATCCGGAACCTCCAGAGCGAGATCGACTCTCTGGTTTTCGAGAATAAACAGAATTGATTAACGCAAGAAGTTAATGTCACCTTTTTTAGAGGTGCTCGATCTACAAAGTGAGTACCAAATTTAAGCGGTCTCAGGCCATTTCATGCTCATTTTTATTCAAATAAAAGAGTGACCATAAACGTTCCGCTCAAAGAACCCCTCATCTTTCTATGGACAAGCCCAATGCCGATTTTTCTCAAGCTGGATTTTTTGACTATGCTGTTCAGCGAGGCAGGCAGGAGAGAAAGATCTTCTGTGCCGTAAGTGAGGCTCTCGTAGCGATAATTATCAGGGAAGACAGACATCTCACCTCTGAGTGCGGCTTTTGAAACCATCCTCTTGGCAGCTTCGGTAAGCCCCTCGTCTAAAGTTAACATCTTCAAACCGTATTGTGTTCGGATCTTATTGACCTGATCAAGGATAATTTTTTTCTGGTCTGGGGTACTTAAAGAGCCCTGCCTATTCTCGGCAAAGAGCAGAAGAGCCAGGGAATAAACTCCTCCAGGATAATCTCTGTTTTTGCCAAACCAGATACCCAGGGCTCCTGTATTGTATGAAGGCTTAACAGCATCGTTGAAAAGGAATTCTTCTTGATTCAAGCTCGGCGTGAAAAGGAAAACAACCAGTGTTTCTCCATATTCTGGAGGAATATCCGGTAAAGCTAGGCCGTTGGCCTTTCTTTCTGCTAAGTTTTGGGCGAATTGTTCGGCTTTCCTCCATTGTTTGAGGGGTGGGAGCTCAGCTAAACGTCTCTCCTTGTTGATTCGCTCCAAAATAATTCGGCTGACTTGTTTGTCAGATTTTTGCACAAGGGGACGCAGGAAATTCTGCGTCACGTAATATCCCTTGTTTTCCATGTGGATGACTCCTATCCCGATTTGTATGAAGGCGGGATCCAGGATGTTTTCTCTGTGCTCTTTGCTTTCGAAAAATTCTTGATGAATGAACTCTGCCATAAAAGTTTCGCTGAAAGCCACATTTTCCCCCGCATCAACATAAAAAAGACCAGCGTCCTCAAGCCGATCGGTCAATGTCTTTCCGTTAGATGAAAGATGGGAAGTTTCTCCTTGATTGGCCATATCCAGGCTGTGTTGCCGAGCCATTTCACTCAAGGCGGAAGAAAGTTCAAGAAGGGGGAGGCTATGAAGTCCTCTCTCCTTATTGATAAGATTCCAGAGCTCCTTTTCTATGGCATCAGTCTTGGGAACAGTTGCCGCTTTTTTTGGAGTTTGTGGAGAGGCAAAAATTAAAAGTGAGATCAGGGAAAGGAGGAAAGGGAGAGTCCATAACCTTTCTTTTTTTATCCCTGAGTTCATGATGTATTTCTTTGCTTTCCCTCTTATTATTTTGACATGGAGGAGAAAAATTGCAAGGAGGCGAACATGAACAAAAGTGTTTTTTCATGCAGTTCTTTCTCCTCATGGTTTAAATAGCATTAAACATGCCGAAATTATCCCAGGGGATATTCAGATGCTTTTCATACAATTTGTATCATTTTTTTACAGTTAATGTCCGTACTCGAATAGAAATAAATATTCCTCATATCAACTTTGTGAAGGTGAATGATAATTTAGGCTGGAATTACGGTGAAATTACTAAAAACATTTTTAAGGGAATTTAGTTTCCAAACTACTTAGTAAAAGCGGTTTCATATGGGGAAAATCTTTATTTTCCCGA
Organism: uncultured Eubacteriales bacterium; assembly: GCA_964606185.1. Classification (GTDB taxonomy): domain Bacteria; phylum Acidobacteriota; class Aminicenantia; order Aminicenantales; family Aminicenantaceae; genus SOIA01. Next base: position 1,668 of record CAZSGR010000122.1, on the reverse strand, counting down.
AGCCCACCGGATGAATTCGGCGATGTCTTTCTTCAACTTCTGGTGTGAGACTTTGTGGATGTACATCATGTGTCCGGCTTCATAATAGCCCATCTTCACGCGGTCTTTGAACTCGTTATTCAGTCCAATGTGGGCGAATGTGTATTCGGTCCCAAAATAGGGAGTCGCTCCGTCGTAATATCCGTTGGCGCAAAAGACTTTGAGGAATTGATTGTCCCGCATGGCCAGGCGGAGTGTTTCGGCGACGCTTAAGTTCGGAGTCCTTCCCCGTCCTGCGCTCCAATTCCAGGGGCGGACGTTCCCGTAGATGTTATAGGGCAGCTCGCTTTTGTACTTCAGCTCGATTCTGACATAATTTTTGAAAGTCGTGGCAAACGGTCCGAGAATGGCGTAACTGCTCGGGTCAGACTCATAGCTTTCTCCCGCAGAATCCGCATCCTGTCCTTTGAACCGGGAGTCCAGCCGGCCAACAGTGAGATGTTTTTCGCGAAGAAGTTCTTTGGCAAAGCGGAAAAGAGCGATGCGCATGTTGGATTTCTCGATATAGCCAGGAGTCAGGCCGGTGTAACGGGATAATTTCTCAGTGATTTCCTTTTTTTCTCCCTCCGGAATCTCATTTCCTTTGAGCAGTGCCAGGGCATATTCGTTCAGGGCGAATTCTTCAACCTCATCCAGGACATCCCGCAGAGTTTTGTTCTGCAGGTCTGGGGGGAGTTTCTTGTGGTACCAGGCAGTGGCTGTGTAAGTGGGTAGGAACAGCATGTAGGGCAAGTCGTTTCCGGGCATAAAAGAGATTGTCTGGAAGTCCAGCACGGATGAGACGAGTATAATGCCGTTCAGGTACATTCCCAGACTCTGTCCCTGGAGGAACCCGGACAATCCTGCCGCGCGGGTTGTGCCGTAGCTTTCGCCCAGAACAAATTTGGGGGAGGCCCAGCGCTCATTCTTGGTGATGTAGAGGCGGATAAACTCTCCAACCGATTCGACATCTTCATTCACGCCGTGGAACTCACTCGGGTTGACTCCTTGCTCTGCCCGGCTGTAGCCGGTGGAAACCGGGTCGATCATGACCACATCAGTCACATCCAGCAGCGTATTCTCGTTGACTTCCAAACGGTTCGGAGGAGGAAACGAGAAACCCTCATCATCCATCAGGACCTTTTTCGGGCCGAGAGCTCCCATGTGAAGCCAGACAGATGAGGAACCCGGCCCTCCGTTAAACGCAAAAGTGACAGGCCGTTGGCTTTTGTCTTTGACACCATCCATAGTGTAGGCGATGTAGAAGACATTGGCTTGGGGCTTGCCGTCCTCCTTTTTGAGCACCATGTATCCGGCGGTCGCCGTATACCTCAGTTCTTTTCCGTTAATGCGGATCATATGTTGAGTGACAGAAACCGATGGGTCTTTGGGTATAAAAGTCTTCTTTTTTTGTGGGGCTTCCTTCGCGGATAAATCAGGAAAAATGAGGAAAAGACAGACGATTAAAAGGACATAAAACCATTTTTTTGTCATTGGCTTCCTCCTGAAAAATAGAATGGTGAATCCTATTCTGTCATCACTTTTTAAATATTTCAAATAGTTTTCTTCCTGCCTTGACATGCCTTGATTTCTTATTTGACAATCATATCCTCCAGTGATAAAAGCGATTAATGGGAACAAAAAAATATA
>CAZSGR010000121.1:5076-10231 GCA_964606185.1 uncultured Eubacteriales bacterium | reverse complement strand
AACAAAGCAGGTGCAGTAAGATCGGCTCGCCCGAAGGGGAAAAGATGCCGACATAAGATGATCATTTATCCTTAAGAGTTTTTTTGCCTAAAGTGTCGGCAGATTTTATGAATGACTCATGGTACATGAGTTATTCACGAGTCGAGGTTGCTGCAAATGCGAGGCGTGGTTCATGAAGCTGTGGTTTACCACCGCGAATGGGCCGCAACAAAGCAGGTGCAGTAAGATCGGCTCGCCCGAAGGGGAAAAGATGCCGACATAAGATGATCATTTATCCTTAAGAGTTTTTTTGCCTAAAGTGTCGGCAGATTTTATGAATGACTCATGTTATTCGACTGTGACACTCTTTGCCAGGTTTCTCGGCTGGTCCACATCGGCTCCCCTTTTGGCAGCGATGTAATAGGCAAAAAGCTGAAGAGGAAGAGTGGTTAAAAACGGTGTGAAAAGAGGATTGGCAGAAGGAACAGAGATGACCCTATCCACTTTTTCCTGAATTTCCTTGTCATCTTCAGAAGCAACGGCCAGGATATACCCCACTCGTGTTTTAATCTCAGATATATTACTCAGCATCTTTTCATACACTTTATCTTTAGGAATAACAGTCATCGTAGGCATTTTTTCATCGATGAGGGCAATTGGGCCGTGCTTCATCTCCCCGCCTGGATAGCCCTCCGCATGAATATAGGAAATCTCCTTGAGCTTCAGAGCTCCCTCTAGAGCCACTGGGAAATTGATGCCGCGTCCTAAATAGAGGAAATGAGAGAAAGACAAAAATTCCTGAGCGAGGTCTTCAATCTCTTTGGCTCGATGGAGAAATTTCTCCATCCTGTGAGGAATCCTCTGCAGGTCTTCAATCAAAGGCAGACTGGCCTTCTCATCTAGTTCCCCCTTGATCTGGGCCAGATAAAGCGCGAGCAGGGCCAGTGCCGCCATCTGAGCCGAAAAAGTTTTGGTGGCGGCCACTCCGATTTCGGGGCCTGCATGAGTGTAAAGAACTCCATCCGTTGTTCGAGCAATCGATGACTTGACCACATTGCAGACTGCAAGAGATAGGGGTTTCTGTTTTTTTGCAGTTCGCAGCGCAGCCAGAGAATCAGCCGTTTCACCGGATTGAGAAATGACGACCACTAGTGCGTCTTTATCCAGGATAAAGTCCTTGTACCGGTATTCAGAGGCATACTCCACATCCACAGGAATTCGGGCTAAAGTCTCGATAAAACACTTGGCCACAAGTCCGGCATGGTAGGACGTTCCACAGGCGATGATCACAACCTTGTTTATTTTCTTAAAATCCTGTAGGGATATCCCTGTCTCCTCCAGGAACACCTTACCGGAATCAAGAGAGGTCCTCCCCTTCAGAGTGTCTCTCACGACCTGAGGTTGTTCGAAAATCTCTTTGAGCATGAAATGTTTGAAACCGCTTTTTTCGACCATAAGAGGACTCCAAGAGATTAGTTCTGTTTCTTTTTCCAGAGGTTTCCCTTGAAAGCTAAAAAACTTCGCTCCCTCAGAATCCAGAACAGCGATTTCTCCGTCTTCAAGAAAGACGATCTTTTGAGTGTGGCTGAGAAGAGGATTGAGGTCAGAGGAGAGGAAACACTCCCCTTCTCCCAGACCGACAACAGCAGGGGGACCGACCTTGGCCACAACAATTTTCCCGATATCCTGTGTTGAAATGGCTGCAACCGCATAGGCCCCTTCAAGCTCTTGGACAGCCTTCTGAACAGCCTCTTCCAAGGAGCCGTGAAAATATTTTTCAACAAGATGGGCAATCACTTCGGTGTCTGTTTCCGTCCGGAAAGTGTGCCCCTCTTCGATGAGTTTCTTCTTCAGGGAGAGATAATTTTCGATGATTCCGTTATGCACAACGACGAGCGATCCCGTGCAATCCCGATGAGGATGAGCGTTTTCCTCAGAGGGACGGCCATGTGTTGCCCATCGAGTGTGACCCACTCCAAAGTTTCCATCGAACGAAGAAGATCCCAAGCTCTTTTCCAGGTCGATGATCTTCCCTTTGGCTCGTTTGAGATGGATCTGATTCTTATCCACAACCGCAATCCCGGCAGAATCGTATCCCCTGTATTCAAGCCTCTTTAAGCCTTCCACAAGGATGGGAACCACATCTTTGGGACCGATATAACCGATGATGCCGCACATTATTTTTTCCTGTTTCTCCGGGACCAGTTCTTTTTTTCGACCTGTTGGCTCCGGGAAACAGCCAACGCTTCGGGTGAGACGTCTTTGGTGATGGTCGAACCGGCTCCGATGTAGGCTTTTTTCCCGATTTTTAAAGGAGCGATCAGTTCGGTTCCAGACCCGATAAATGCCCCTTTATCGATATAGGTCTTGTATTTCCTCTTGCCGTCATAGTTGCAGGTGATCGTTCCGGCTCCGACATTCACTTCACCCTTTATCTCAGTATCCCCCAGGTAGGAAAGGTGCATGGCTTTGGACTTACTTCCCAAATCGGTGTTTTTCATCTCCACAAAATTTCCCACTTTAGCCTTCTTGCGGATAATTGAATCGGGCCTCAAACGGGAAAAAGGACCCACTCGAGCATCATTCTCAATGATGCTTTTTTCAATCATGGTCGAGCCAAGGATCTCGACACCACTCCCCAACCGTGAATCTCTAATGTGGGTAAAGGGATAAAGCCGACACTCTCGACCGATAATAGACCGTCCCTCAATCACCACAGACGGATAGATTATAGTATCCAGCCCTATCTTGACATCAAGGTCGATCCAGGTTGTCCTGGGGTCTAAGACGGTCACACCTTTCTCCGTAAGGTCCTTGATCTTTCTTTCCCGAAGCACTCCTATGGCCTGAGCCAGTTCATATCGGCTGTTAACTCCCACGAACTCCCCTGTGTTCGGGGTCTTATACGAGCCAATCTTTTTTCCTTCCTGAGCCATTATTCCTGTCACATCTGTCAGGTAATACTCTCTTTTCTTATTCTGGTTCGAAACCTTGGGCAGCGCGGCAAGAAGGTCTTTAATTTTAAAAAGATAAACACCGGTATTGACTTCTTTTATTTTTTTCACAGAAGGCGAGGCGTCCTTTTCCTCAATGACCCTTATTTTCCCTTCGGAGCGGATGACCCGTCCAAAACCCGTAGGATTTTCCAACTCTGCACTCAAAAATGTGAGAGAATTTCTTTTTTTACGGTGAAGAGCCAGCAAAGGTTTCAGGGTATGCGGCCTGACTAGGGGAAGATCTCCGTTTATGATCAGGACATCCTTATTTATGTCTTTCTTGAGTACGCTGTTTGCAGCCATCACCGCATGAGCGGTGCCCAGCTGTTCTTTTTGATGAACGAGTGTCACTTTGTCGGATTTAACTTCCTTCCTGATCCCATCCTTTTGATATCCCACAACGACATACACTTTTTGAGGTTTTAGCCTGAGAACAGAATCCAGCACCAGCTGCAGCATAGTCTTCCCCAATAAAGGATGAAGGACCTTGATTCTGTCTGATTTGAATCTGGTCCCCCTCCCAGCGGCTAAGATAAGAGCAAGAAATCCCTGACTCATGCCATTCGGGTTATCAGTTTAAATTTCTTATCCTCCCAAAGAGGTTCAAAGTCACTTTCGTTTTGAGCGAGCGTACTGAAAAACTTATCAATCTGAATAGCTTTCCTCAAATGCTCTAAGCACTTCTCTGTGTCCCCCTTCAGAAAATACACATCAGCCATCAAATAAAGTATTTTCCCTTCTTTCGGCTTCATCTCTCGCGCCTTCTCCAGCAGTTTCAAGGCTTCATCATGATTCCCCTGGTTCAACAAGATAATGCTGTACTGATAATAATCGTCGAATGTCTTCAGCGGCGGTTCTTTTTTTTTCGACTCGGATTCGCAGATTTTGAGGTAGATATGAGCCCGGTCTACGAGTTCCGTTTCAGAAGTAAATTTGGCTGTAAATGACTTGAGCAATTCTGTTGCTCTTCCTAATTCTCTCTTGTGAAAGGCATTGACTGCCTGATTGAATGCAGAAAGAGCTATTTCGTAGTTATCTTTTTTAATTTTCTCTTTTTCTTTTGTTACCATTAGCGTTCCTCGAATGCAGTTTGAATTGTGATTTTGTCATTCTATCTCAGAAAAAGGACTTTGACAAGAAAAAACTGATACTGGGACTCAGGCCTTGCCTGGAAATCAAGATTCAAAATTTAATTCTTGCTCTACTGACAAAGAGACTAATAAGGTTTGATCCCAAACTGGAGTTAAAGCCCGGTCCCGATGTATTCAGGGTTATCCAGAAGAAAACGGACAGCTTTTAGATGAAGGTCATGGCCTGCTCTGTGCGCTTCGAAATGTCCGATTAATGGAGAACCCATGAGAGACAAATCTCCTATCAGATCCAGGATTTTGTGACGGACAAATTCATCGGGAAAGCGGAGGGTTCCGCTGAGCAAGCCTTTTTCGTCAAGAATAACGGCATTATCTAACGATCCGCCTAAGGCAAGGTCCTGGGCTCTGAGCGCAGGAACATCCTTTAAAAATCCGAAAGTGCGTGAAGGAGCAATCTCCGATACAAATCTCTCCAAATTCACGTCTAAACTCAACTTCTGTTTCTGAATAAGAGGATGATCATATTCAATACAATAAGTGATTTTAAAATCTGAATCCGGATAAAACGAAAGAGACGCATCTCCTTCTTCAACGGAATAGGGTTTGAGAATTTGAATGAATTCTTTCCTCTCGGGTAAATGTCTGACTCCCCCCTCAAGGACAGCCTCAACAAAAGGAGTGGCACTCCCATCCATGATGGGGATCTCCTCGTTGTTCATCTCCACAACTACACTATCAATACCGAAGACATAAAGAACGGCCAGTAAATGCTCGAGTGTCTGAATTTTACATCCCTTTGCTTCCATGTATGTTGAATTCTTAGCTTTTATATCTCTTGGATCAAGATTCATCTCTAAACCACCCAGGTCTGTCCGACGAAAAATGATCTTTCCTGAAGAAGACGGCTTCAGCCGAAGCTCTACGTCTTTTCCAGTATGAATGCCGATGCCCGAAAGCTGAATTTCTTTCTGAAGAGTGCTTTTTTCTCTCATCTGGCTTGAGTATAGACCTCCCTACTCTGTCGATTCGCTATCAAATTCATAAATAACGCCATCCACTCCACAAGATGTTTCTCAGTATAGCTCAAAA
>CAZSGR010000121.1:0-4976 GCA_964606185.1 uncultured Eubacteriales bacterium | reverse complement strand
GACGTTTCACTGGTTATTTGGTAGAATCTGGCTCATGAAATCCCTACTTGAGGAAGTTCTGGATAAAGTCCAAAAAGGAAAGCTCTCTCCGAAAAAAGCCCTCAACATCCTCAAAGATTATCCTTATCAAGATTTAACCTTCGCCAAGATCGACCATCACCGGGAATTGAGGAAAGGCTACCCAGAGATAATATTCGGGCTCGGAAAAACAGAAGAACAAATCGTTAAAATTGCCCAAGAAATCATCAAAAAAAGGAGCAATCTTCTTATAACCAAACTCGATGAAGAAAATTTCAAGAACGTAAAGAAAAAAATCCCCGGCGCACAGTTTAATCCTCTCGCACGTATAGTTTATCTCATACAGAAAAAACCTTCCCCTGGAAAGGGAAAAATCGCGATCATCACAGCCGGAACATCGGATATTCCTGTTGCCGAAGAAGCGGCTGTGACATGTGAAATACTAGGCAATGAAATAGATAAGATCTACGACATCGGAGTGGCCGGCCTTCACCGGTTCTTCGGAGAGTATGAAAAAATCAAACAGGCAAGAGTCATCATAATCGTTGCTGGAATGGAAGGCGCTTTACCCAGTGTAGTCGCTGGAGTCGTCAATATCCCGATCATTGCTGTACCCACCAGCGTAGGATATGGCGCCAGCATGAAAGGCCTAGCCGCTCTTCTCGCTATGCTCAACTCCTGTCCTGGCGGAGTGGGAGTCGTCAACATCGACAACGGATTCGGCGCAGGATATCTTGCCAGCCTAATAAACCACCTCTAAAAAATTAAAAAAAAAGGGGGACAGGTGTACGCATTCAGTAATTATGTAACACTTTTTAGTTGTCATTGCGAGCGAAGCGTGGCAATCTCATAGAGTGAAATAAATTTACAATAGAAGGAAAACAGCCTTTAATCTTACGAGATTGCCACACTCCCTTTGGTCGCTCGCAATGACACTTTTATCTTCAGCATCACAAATAAAAGTGTTACCTAATTAGTGAGCATAAACAATAGGCCCCTTTTTCTCTCAGGATTGTCCCTTTCAGTCCTTACTTGAATAAAAGAGGGATTGTCTCATTTTAAAGAAAAAGGGGCCTGTCCCCTTTTTTATGGCTCTTTTTATTTTTTGTAAAACTTTGATTTTTAGTAACTTAGAAACTTGACAACGAGACGACTCAAACCTATATTTACTGTTGATATTTTACACCCATAAGATGATGGCATGGAAGTCATTGATCAGATCAGGCAAGCGTCTAACATCGTAGAAATCGCCTCTCAATACACTACATTGAGGCTGCGAGGGAAAAGGCATGTTGGACTCTGCCCTTTCCACTCTGAAAAAGCCCCGTCTTTCACAGTTGATGAGGAAAAACAGCTCTATCATTGCTTCGGATGCGGAGCCGGCGGTGATATCTTCACTCTCATCATGGAAAAGGAAAACCTCAGTTTCCCAGAGGCTCTAAAATATCTTGCAGAAAAGTACAACATCAAACTCCCGGAAAGAAAAAAACTCTCTCCACAATTTAGAAAATTAGAAGAACAATTACTCAAGATCAACGAAGACACTCTCGCTTTTTTCAAGAAAAACCTGTTCAACACTAAAGAGGGGGAAAAAGCTCTCGATTATTTACAAAAGAGGAAAATTTCTTCAGAAATCATTCAGGAACTCAAGATAGGCTACGCATTGAACTCCTGGGATTCTCTCATTTCTTTTTTTCAGGGAAAAGGAATCCAGCCAAACCTTCTTGAGAAAGCCGGGCTTGCTCTCTACAATGAAAAGAAAAAGAGCTATTACGACCGGTTCAGGGGCAGAATCATATTCCCTATTTTCACCGAATCAGGGAAACCCGTTGCTTTTGGTGGAAGAACCATTTTTGACGCAGAACCGAAATACCTGAATTCTCCGGATACACCCATTTACATCAAGGGTAAACTTCTCTATGGCCTGAATTTCTGCAAGGACGCCATCCGGAAAAAAGGATATACGATTCTTGTGGAAGGCTACACAGATTTCCTTGCCCTCTACCAGGCAGGCATACCCAATTTGGCCGCATCTCTGGGGACAAGCCTGACTTCTGACCAGGTATCCTTTGCCAAACGCTTTGCCCCTCGAATGATTGTGAGTTATGATGCTGACAAACCAGGTCAAAAAGCATCCGAACGAGCCATATCTCTTTGTTTCGAAAAAGGGATTCAGATAAAAGTATTAAAACTTCCCCAGGGATACGACCCTGACAGTTTTGTCTTGAAATTCGGGGTGGATAAATTCAAAGAGTTAGCTCAAAAAAGCACCCCTGGACTCAAGTTCCTGATCGACACACAGCTCCAAGGAAAAGAAGAGGAGACCGCCGAAGAAAAAGCAAAAATTGCCAAAAAGATCGCTAGTGAAATTGAAAAAATATCTGATCCTGTTGTCCGCAGCGAATACTTGAAACAAGCCAGTGAACAGCTTTTCATCGACGAAAACATTCTGAGGTCGATGCTCCAAAAAAAATCAACAGAGGAAAAAGAAGTGGAAAGAGGAATCTTTCTGAATGCCGAAAAAAGACTCCTTCAGATCCTCCTCGAAGAAAAGGAAATCGCTCCTTACATCTTCGCTGAAATTAAAGAAGAATATTTCCAGGGCTTGAAGAGCAAACCCATCTTTAACGCATTATCAGAAAGTTTCAGGAAAGGGAAAAGCTCAAGCCTCCATGACTTAAAGCAAAAAGTGGACCCCTCCCTCGTGAGCTCTTTATCGAAGGCTATGTTAGAAAAAGAACAGGACGCAACCGTTGAAGAGGCTTTCGAGTGTCTCCACACACTCAAACAGCTCTCGCTTGAAAACCAGGCAAAAAAACTTAGTGCTGAACTTGCACTAATGGAAAGAAAGGGAGAAAAAGAAAAAACTTTTCTGCTGATCAAGCAAATCCAGGATACAAAGAAAGAATTATCAATCTTATCGAAACGAAATTATCAAAATCTGAGTTTTAATAATAGGGATGGTGTGGAAAGTGAGAGGAGTGAATAGTGTCTTCAGACAATAAATCCCAAAAAGAAGGGATCGATCAACTCATTTCTAAAGGAAGAAAGCAGGGATATCTTCATTTCGAGGAAATAGATAAAACTTTCCATGAGAATACGGAAACTAAGGGAAATTTTGACGATTTTCTCAGTTCCATGGATGACTACGGAATAAAAATCATCGACACCAAAAAAAGAGACGTTGTTTTCAAAAAAAGAAGGACTGATCTCGTCTCTCTCCAGGGTTTAGAGCGAACAACCGATCCGGTAAAGCTCTATTTAAGAGAAATGGGGAATATCTCGCTTCTGACTAGAGAAGGAGAGATTTCTATTGCTCGAGAAATTGAAAGGGGAGAAAAATCCATTATCAAAGCCCTCTCTAAAACTCGGCTCGTTTTGAATGAAATTCTTTCTCTGGAAGAAACAATAAAAGAAGAGCCGGATATCATCCATGAAATGTTCGAATTAGGCGAAGATGACCTTGCCGAAGGGAAACTCGAGGCCAAAAAAAAGCAGATCATGACAAAAATCAAAAAAATCAGGGATCTCAGTGTTGAATTGGACAAAATCCCTTCTATGAAAAAAAATATTCTGACACGCGGACGCCTCATCGTTAAAATGAGCACCCTCATCAGAGAGCTGAATATTCGTTCTTTCCACAGGGAAATAGTGATTAATGAGCTCCGCGAAAAATTGAGGGCAATTAATGAATTAGAAGAAACAAAGGAAGAGTTGAATCTTTCTCTCTCTCGTGTGAAAAGCAAGAAACAAGAGACACTCCTGAAACAGAAAGTTACAGATATCAACAAGCTCATCAAGACTTACCATAAAGAGATCGGGCTCGATTCTCAGGCTTTAAGAAAAACAATCCGGGCCATCGCAACAGGTAAAAAAGTCAGTGATCAGGCTAAAAAGGAACTGGTAGCAGCCAATCTGAGGTTAGTCGTCTCTATTGCCAAAAAATACAGCAATCGTGGACTCCAGTTTCTTGACCTGATCCAGGAAGGAAACATGGGTTTGATGAAAGCTGTGGACAAATTCGAATACAGAAGAGGGTATAAATTTTCGACTTATGCCACGTGGTGGATCAGACAGGCCATCACACGAGCCATCGCTGACCAGGCAAGAACAATCAGAATCCCTGTACATATGATAGAGACAATAAATAAATTGATCAGAGTCTCGAGAAGTCTTGTCCAGGAGATCGGAAGAGAACCGACGAGTGAAGAGATAGCGAAAAAAATGGATATGTCAGTCATTAAAGTGAGAAAAATCATAAAAATCGCCCAGGAACCCATCTCGCTCGAGACGCCCATCGGAGAAGAAGAAGACAGCCACCTGGGCGACTTCATCGAAGACAAGGTCCTCCCTTCTCCTCCTGAAACAGTGATTAACATAAACTTAAGAGAGCAAATCGGAGATGCCTTAAAATCTCTCACTGAAAGAGAGGCAAAAGTCTTGAAGATGAGATTCGGGCTGGGAGATGGAAACGAGCACACTTTAGAAGAGGTGGGGCAGCAGTTCAAAGTCACTCGTGAAAGAATCAGACAAATCGAAGCCAAAGCACTCCGGAAACTCAAGCATCCCAGCCGAAGCCGGAAATTGAAATCTTTCACGGAAAACAACTAACCTGAATTATTCATAAAATCGGCCGACTTCTCAATTACAACAACTGTATTTAAAGAAAAATTCAACTTATGTCGGCATCTTTTACCCTTCGGGCGAGCCGATCTCACTGCATCTGCTTTGTTGCGGACCAATCGCGGTGGAAAACCACAGCTTCATGGCCCGGCGCCTCGCACCTACAGCAACCTCGACTCGTGAATAACTCAAGTACCCTGAATTATTCATAAAATCGGCCGACTTCTCAATTACAACAACTGTATTTAAAGAAAAATTCAACTTATGTCGGCATCTTTTACCCTTCGGGCGAGCCGATCTCACTGCATCTGCTTTGTTGCGGACCAATCGCGGTG
>CAZSGR010000120.1:5933-10294 GCA_964606185.1 uncultured Eubacteriales bacterium | reverse complement strand
TTCAAAAGAATTCTTGCCAATTTTTTTAGAATATCAGATAATTTAGCCGTCCCGAGCGTTCACTTCTTTTCATTAGATAAAAAAGCGGTGTTTCGTTTGAGGAGAATTTATTTTTTTTGTGAGGTGTACCATGGCGGTTCAGATTTATGTCGGTAACTTGAATTACAGAATGACAGAGGAAGCTCTTCAAGAACTTTTCGCGAAGTATGGGGAAGTTGTATCTGCAAAAATAATCAAGGACCGATACTCAGGTAGGTCAAAAGGTTTTGGGTTTGTGGAAATGGAGAATAAAGATGATGGTGAAAAAGCAGTCCAGGAGCTCAACGAATCTGAAGTGGATGGCAGGAATATCCGAGTGAATTTCGCAAGGCCAAGGAGGGAATAGAGCTTATCATTTTATTAATAAGGAGCTAATCGTGGCAGAGAAAGTCAAGAAGGGAGATACAATCCAAGTTCATTACACCGGGAAATTTAAGGATGGCAAAGAGTTTGATTCTTCTTTGAACAGGCAGCCACTTCAGTTTGAGGTTGGAGCAGGAAGAATAATAAAAGGATTTGAAGATGCAGTGATTGGTTTGCAGGCAGGAGAGAAAAAGACGGTGACAATTTCAGCTGAAGATGCTTATGGCAGTTTTGATGAGAATCTCCTTTTCGAGATACCGAAAAAAAACGTTCCCGAGGGTGTCACTCCTGAGGCCGGGATGAGGTTTCAGCTTGTTAATCAACAGGGGCAGGCTGCTCATGTTGTCGTGACTGAAGTACTTGATAAAACGGTTAGGCTGGACGCCAATCATCCGCTTGCCGGGAAGACTCTCGTGTTTGATCTGGAAGTTTTAGAGATACTTTAAGCGAATGAATGGGGCCTCTCACGGGACGACATGGCCTCAAGGAAAACTCAATAAGGTATTTCCAACATCTGTCCGCGTGGGAAGATGTGGTGGATACTTTAGAATCGCATTTTTTTACCGCACAGAATTCAATTCAACCAGTTTTTTGAGTGCTCTAAGTTTATTATTGCATAAATTTTCGTGCTGATTCTGGCTTTTTGAATCAGCCAGCAGCGAGCAGAGACTGAGCCTATGCATCAAAAAAGTAAAAAAGCCGTACTGGCGGCTTTGTTGGCGAACACCGGGATTGCAGTCTTCAAGCTGGTCGCTGCTTTACTGAGCGGCTCCTCCTCGATGCTTGCGGAATGTTATCATTCTGTCTCTGATACTTTCAATCAAGTCCTTCTGCTTTATGGCTTGAAGAAGAGCCGGAAGGCCCCGGATGAATGCCACCGGTTTGGGCATGGGAAAGAGCAGTTCTTTTGGTCATTCATGGTGGCTATCATCTTATTCGGCGTTGCAGGGACATTATCCATCAGAGAAGGATATCACAAATATCTGAATCCAGAACCGATCCATCATATCGGACTGGCCTATCTGGCGATTGCCGTAGCTCTCCTATTCGAAAGTTACGCGCTCAGGATTGCAGTGAAGAATATAAAAGAAGAGATGAGGGCCGAGCAGCACAGGAACATAATTGAAGCCGTAAAGCACAGCAAAGATCCCGTCACACTGACAGTCTTGTTTGAAGATTCACTGGCGATTACGGGTCTTTTGATTGCTGCCGTGGCCATTACCCTCGCGTATTTCACAGGAATATTGATTATTGATGCCATCGCTTCTATCCTCATTGGCGCTCTGCTCATGGTCTTTGCGGTTTTCCTCGCGTTTGAGACAAAAAAGCTTTTGGTGGGGGAGGCCGTCACTCCTTTGAAGAGAAAAAAAATACTCAAAGCAGTCTATTCATTCGGTGAGGTAAAAAAGATCATCAGCCTGAAAACCATGCACTTCAGCTCGGATGAAGTGTTAGTCACGCTTGAATTGAATTACAGAGACGACCTGATTGTTGACAAGCTTGAAGAATTAAACGATAGGATTGAAAAGAAGATAAAAGAGATCATCCCCGACGCAAAAATATACCTGGAAGCGGAGAACAAATAATCAGTATTAAATGAAAAGAGGCCAAAATGTGTGAATTCTGTCATAAACATGGAGAAGGACGTAAATGGTATCTGGAAGCAAATAATTACTCTGAGGATTTACTGAGTGACCTCCGCCGGCGCAATTTCATCATAGATTTTATTAAAAAGCCTGAATCCCTTCGGAGGGGTGATCAGAGACTGAATGAGCTTGATAATGCTCCTGGTTTCATTCAACGGGCGATAATCCGCCGTGTCTCGAACAAAATGAAAAAAAAACATTTCGGTCAGGTTGTCCCCATCGAAGAAGTCGAACGTATCTTTGATTTTGTAACATCAGTTGCCCGCTATACATGCATCTGCCGCCACGTCACCTTAGGCTCTGAGCAGAGATACTGCTTCGGAGTCAGCATGGCGCCTCAAGGAGGAGAGCTTGCCCGGATAATTCGTGAGGTCGACGCGGCGTATATGACTGGTCCAAATACCGCTGGAATCGAGCAGTTCAGCAAAGAAGAGGCGCTGTCCTTTATGCGTGAACACGAAAAAAACGGTATCTGTCATACTGTCTGGACATTTATCGCTCCCTTTATTGGAGGAATCTGCAACTGCGACAGATCGGATTGTCTAGCCATGCGAACGACGGTTACGCACGGTCTTCCGGTCATGTTCCGGGCTGAGTATGTGGCTGAGATTAATCCAGATCTATGTAATGGCTGTCGTCAGTGTATGCATGTCTGTCAGTTTGGAGCCATAGGTTACAGTGCAGCCCTGGAAAAGAGTTTGATTGATCCCAGGAGGTGTTATGGGTGCGGTATCTGCCGCTCTGTATGCTCAAATGATGCTATTTCGCTGCATGGGCGTTCGGCCGATCCAATCGCTTCATCCATCTGGTGAAGACTGAGCTTGGATGTCACTGAGGTCTTTAGTGTGTAAAAGAGTCATGAATGAATATCCTGTATTGTGGAGGTAGCTCATGAAAAAAGCCACTGACCTTGAACTTTCCGCAGAGGCCATGCTGCGCATGGGAAGGTCTGCTGTCGAAGCAGCGGTCAACCATATAATCAACCTGCCAGAGGCTCCTCGTTCTAGCCTGGAAAACAGTTTGAAGATCGTTAGGTCTCTACGAGAGCCATCTCCTGAAAAAGGAATGAATTTCGAGTCTTTACTCGACTTTTTCATGAATGAAATAATCCCTGTCTCTATCAACACTCCGCATCCGGCTTATCTAGGATATATTCCTGGAGGTGGTCTGTATCCTTCGGCGGTTGCAGACTTCTTAGGAGCGGCCACCAATCGTTTTACCGGAGCCTGGTTCGCCGCTCCAGCCGCGGTTAGGCTGGAAACGAATGTTCTGGAATGGTTTGCTGAATGGATGGCCTATCCACAATCCACCCGCGGAATATTAACAAGCGGCGGCTCCCTGGCCAATCTCGGTGCAGTCGTAACTGCACGAAGACACCTTTTGGGAGAGGACATCAGTCGTGGAGTCGTGTACGCCTCAGACCAGGCCCATCACTGTGTGATGAAAGTGGCTCTTTTGGCTGGAATCCCTGAACAAAACATCCGTTTGTTATCAGTGGATAGGAATTTTAAAGCTGTGCCAGAGTATTTTGAAAAAGCCATCAAGGGAGATTTGAAAAAAGGGAGGAAACCGTTTTTCCTTGTCGGGAATGCAGGCACAACGAATACAGGGGCTGTGGATCCTCTGCCTCAATTGGCGGAAATAGCGAAGAAATACGGGCTTTGGTTCCACATCGATGCGGCTTACGGTGGTTTTTTCAACCTGTGCAAGGAAGGAAAAAAGGTACTCAAAGGACTCGAGAAGTCCGATTCCATCGTGCTTGATCCACATAAAGGATTGTTTGTTCCCTATGGCTCTGGAAGCCTGCTGGTCAAAGACGGTGAGCTTCTCCGGTCCGCTCACATGCTGACTGCCGAATACTTAATGGACCACACGACTCCAGAGAACGAAATGGATGCATCGGAATATTCGCCTGAGCTGTCGCGTCCCTACCGTGGTTTGCGCGTTTGGCTGCCGTTAAAATTATTCGGTGTGAAGGCCTTCCGGGAGAACCTTGCCGAAAAATTACATTTGACACAATGGATGTACAAGCGCTTTCTCGAGGAACCGGGATTTGAATGTATGAATGTACCTGAACTTTCAGTGATAGCCTTCCGCTATCGACCCAAAAAAGGAGATGTGGAAGAATTCAGCCGGAAATTACTCGCATACATCGTTAAAAGTAAAAAACTATTTTTGTCCAGTACATTATTGAACGGAAAATTCGTTATCCGAGTGTGTATACTCAGTTTTCGAACCCATCAAGCCGAGGTGGAGCAAGCTTTTGAGATAATTAGAAAAGCAGCCAAAAAGCTGGATAAATAGCAAGGAGGA
>CAZSGR010000120.1:4189-5833 GCA_964606185.1 uncultured Eubacteriales bacterium | reverse complement strand
CTCGTTCTTTTTTAAGAAAGAGCCTTTCTTTCTGAATAACTGGAAGCGTAATGAAAATTCGCAGTATGACCAGGAAAAGGAAGCCAAGACACGTAAAGTCTTTTCCAGGATTATCCAGAGGGCATTAAAAGAAGAATGGGCATCCTTTCCCATGGGTGAATGCATGGGGAGAATCGCTACTCTTTTCATCGGGACAGATTATGTCGGAGGCACTTTGGAAGGCAAGGGACCGGAAATCTGCCGTGTGGATTTGACAGGGCTGGATTGCGTCACTTTTTTTGAAAACGTGCTGTGCATGGCGAGGCTCTTGAAAAAGGGGAATACATCGTTTGATGATTTCCTTGCGGAACTCACGTTTACACGCTACAGAAAAGGCATTCTGACAGATTATACATCACGCCTCCATTACACCTCAGACTGGATTCATGACAATGAGGAGAAAAGAGTGGTGAAAGATATCACTGAAGATCTTGGTGGGGAAGATTATTCCGTTCGAGTATCATTCATGTCAGAGAATCCCAATTATTATCAGGCTCTAAGGGAGTTTCCTGGATTTATCGAGACAATAGCCGGGATTGAGAAAGAAATCAATAAACGGAAACACTGGACTATCCCCCGGAAAGAAATAAAAAGTGTTCACAAACGACTCCAGACTGGCGATATCATTGCTGTGGCCACGGAAAAAGAGGGATTGGATTATTCCCATACAGGTCTGATTTTTCGGGATAAGAAAAATAAAGTCAGGTTTTTACATGCATCCTCAGTAAAGAAAAAAGTTCTCCTGGATGCACCGCTTCACAAATATATCAAATCCGTCAAGACACACACAGGGATAACGGTCGCCAGACCTTTAGAAGTGAATGAGATATAATTACAGAAGTTTTTGATACCCCCCACCTGGCAAATCAAAAAGACCACATCAGACTTTGAAAAACTGAAGCATGATTATTCCTATGATAGCGGCGACGATAAGGTAGTACGTCATAGGGATGAGTGTTTTCCGGATGAGCAATCCTTCCTTTCCTAAAAGACCGACCACTGCGGATGCCGCCACAACGTTATGAACACAGATCATGTTTCCTGCCGCACCACCAACGGCCTGAAGGGCCACGATAACTCCGGGAACCGCTCCAATCTTTAGCGCAGTCGTAAACTGAAAAAGAGAAAACATCATGTTGCTGAAGGTGTTGCTCCCAGCGATGAACGCACCCATAGCTCCTATGACAGCCGCGAAACCGGTCCAACTCTTTCCGATTAACGCAGCGGCTGCACTGGCCAGAACAACTGGCATCTTATCCAATCCACCGGCAACACCGCTGTTAATAAAAACCTTGACCATCGGGACGGCGAATCCAAGAGCTATGGTTGGTCCCAGAATAGTTTTAAAGGAGCGGTGGACAACCATTTTTGTCTGTTTGAACGAGATTTTCTGGAAGATGATGGTGGCCAGACCAGCCACAAAAAACAGAAAGCCTGGCAAATAAAGGAACGGGAAACTGGTGCTTATCGAAGTCTGAAAGATATTTGTCCACTCCAATGAGACAGAAGCCAGGAGTGCCTTGAGAGGATTCAGGAGCCGGCTGAAAAGGAGAAGGAGGGCGACCAGTATATAGGGAAACCAGGCTCTGAAGATACCCATTTTTG
>CAZSGR010000120.1:0-4089 GCA_964606185.1 uncultured Eubacteriales bacterium | reverse complement strand
ACCGATGAGAATGGGAGTACCGATCGCCCCAAATGAGACGCATGTGCTCTGGATGATCAATGTGACCATCACGGCTGCCATGGCTGGGAAGCCAATGGCCACGAGCAGGGGAGCAGCAACAGCCGCAGGTGTCCCGAATCCCGCCGATGCTTCAATAAAAGAGCCGAAGAGAAAGGCGATGATGATGGCTTGCACCCGTCGGTCGGATGAAATGAGGAACATGCTGCCCCGGATAGCAAAAATGGCTCCGCTCTCCTCCTGCAGGTTTAAAAGCAAAATTGCACCCAGGACAATATACAGAATTGAGGCCGCTGTGATGAGACCATCCAGGGAAGCCGCCGCGATTTGGAGAAATGGGGCTTTCCAGACAGCCAAAGCGAGTATGCAGGTGATGGCATACGCCACAGGCATGGCTTTGGTGGCGGGCCACCTGAAAAGAACGATGAGTCCGAAAACAGTGATGATGGGGAGAAGGGCGAGCAGGGCAAGTATTCCTAAACTCATATCAAGGACTTTTTCTTTCGCTCTCCTTCAGGGCGAATAAGCTATCATATTTGATCAAATGATGGACTGGAATTAATTCCCCGACTTTATAAAACATGCATGACTCTATGTCAAATCAATTATACAATGTCCTTTTAGCGATTAGAGTTGCTTTGCGTTTCTGGTTTCATTAAGCCCCGAACAAAAGGTTTAGGCCTTTCATTACCATCTCGCCCGTTTTTGCCTTCACATATTTCATGAAGTATTTTGACTTTATTCTCTTCCCGTTTGTATGGGTTGAACGAATGATATATACGGATTCCGTGTGTCTCACCCACAAAATCTCGGTGAGAAACTTTCACTTTAAAGCATTTGCCTTTTGCAAAAGGACAGATTATATTCGGCAGGTAAACGCATGAATCGAATCTGCGAAGGAAACACAGCGGCTGAGCAGGAGGTGCTGCTGACCGTTCAAATTATTCCCTGGCCAGCCTGACAACGGAAAAGCGTATCGACATGTTCAAATTAAAAGATGAAACAAAACCTCTTTCTTCCATTGTGGCGGCCCTTGAAGTGTATGACGGGTGTGAGTTTGACGTCAGGCTGACAAGGGACAGAGTTCTGGTCATCCACCATAATGCTGAGACTCATGGTCAGCGGTTGATAAACACTGATTATAAGGATTTAGAGGGAATCTCGTCGTTTGATGAGTTGATTCATCATCCTCAGATGACTCGGCTTGTCAACGAGGATGGCAAAACTCTCTGGATAGAGGCCAAAGAGGATTCCTCCTTCAGAGCCAGAAAAGACCCGTCTCTACGAAGAAATATTGCCCAAAGGCTCACAGAGAAATTGACAGATTCTGGACTGGATCTGGACAACATCACGATTATATCTTTCTGTGACGAAATTTTAACTCATGTGAAAGGCATTCGCAGATGCCATATCGTTCCCTACCTTTTCTCAGCCACGGATAGTTACTTTCCATACTATAACTCTAAAACAATCTTCCAGATGTTTGTATCTCTTCAACGGCACATAAAAAAGGCTATAAAAACGGGATTTGACGGGCTTCTTTTCTCAAAGCTTTATCTGCGAGGTTTTTTTTCATCTTTTCAACCTTCTTTGGAGAAGGTAATATCCTGGAAGACAGAAGATTTTATTCTTGGGACAGAAGCTCAGACTTTTGAAGAAGAAATGGCATTTAAAGACTTTTTTGTTTTCACGGATTACCGTGGAGAGCGGAAAAAGGGAAGGGGGAAGAATGCTGGCCCCCTTATCTGTCACAGAGGACTGTAATCGATGATCAGGTGTGTTTAAAGGGAGAATTCACTCTTTATGATGAGTGCGTTCATTGTGAAGTGAATAGGATGGTTAAGAAAAGGAGAACAACGCGAACATGATATTTGATCAATCTTATCTCTGGCGTGAGTGCTTTTTATGAAAAAATTTATGAGAATTTTCCGGTCAAAAAAACAGCGATGGGGACTCGTTCTTATGGGAGGAGGAGCAAGAGGGCTGGCTCACATTGGGATTCTCGATATCCTCCAGAAGGAAGGATTGTCTCCGGATGTGATCGTGGGAACATCCATGGGAGCTATAATCGGGGGGCTTTTTGCTTTCGGATTTTCTCCGATGAAGCTGAAAGAAATAATGAAAGATTTGAACCTGGATCAATTTATCGACAGGCCAAACCTTCCGTTTCTTCCCAAGAGACCTCACAGTGTCATAGAATTTTTTCTGCTTGATGCCTACAGAACCAGACTTCAGAAAAAGATTGGACAAGATAAAGAGGATAAGTTAGAGGAGCATTTTAAAGCGACAGTGGGGGAGGTCTGTATAGAAGACCTGCCAATAAGATTTGCCTGCAATGCAGTTGATCTTATATCTGGAAAAGAAGTCGTCTTCGAGAAAGGGGAACTCTATAAAGCTTTGCGAGCAACAATGTCCCTTCCGGTTGTGTTCGAGCCCGTGAGGATGGGCGATATGCTCCTTGTGGATGGAGGAGTTTTGAATAATGTTCCGGTTGAAACGGCAAAGAAGCTGGGCGCTGAAAAGACTGTCCTTGTGGATATCCATAGACCTCTCAAAGAAGTCTCATCTCAAGAGATAAATAGTACATTCCAGCTTATCCAGAGGTTGGTCGAAACCATGGCCGCAAACACAACTATAGAGAAAATAAAATATGCGGATTTTATCGTTCGAGTTGACTTAGATGTTGATATTTTCGACTTTTCTAATCCGCTGGAAATAATTGAAACAGGAAAACTGGCAACAATTGAAGACATGGATGATCTTAAGAAAGTGATTCGCTGAATTCTTTGGGCTTCATAACCGCATCACCCCGACCTAATAAATCGAGAGCTATTTTTATCTAGAAGTATTTTTGCGGCTTCTTTCAATCGAAGCATACACTGCTGGATATGAAGAATTGTCGGGATGAAGTTACAGCATTTAGATTGACAAATTCAATTGAACGTTTTACAGTCTTTTCCATCCATCATTCATTAAAAAATTCTTTTCAAGGAGGTAAATCATGGAAAGTACGTATAAGGTAATAGAGCTCATAGGAACAAGCCCCAGCTCTTGGGAAGAAGCTGCGAAAAACGCTGTTGAAACAGCAAGAAAAACACTGAAAGATTTGAGAGTTGCAGAAGCAGTGGAGTTCGATATGAAAGTTGAAGATGGTAAAGTCACAGCCTATCGAACTAAAGTAAAAATCTCCTTTAAGTATCAAGAATAAACCGAAGATGTAGAATCTTGGTTGAGCCAAAGCCTTTTTCAACCGTCAAACTCATCTGCGGGATTATTGCTTCTGAGGAGAGGTTTTTCAAGAAAGCAGAGGAGCGTCTTACTGAACACTATGGTCCTCTGGATTTGATCAGCCCTTTATTCACATTCGATTTTACGGATTATTATGAAAAGCAGATGGGCCAGAATCTGAAACGGAAATTTGTGAGCTTTGGCAACCTCATATTCCCCGAAAGCCTTGGCGAAATCAAGATCCGGACGAACGCACTCGAAAAAGAGATCAAGGAAGAATTAAAAGCCGGGAAGAGAATAGTCAACCTCGATCCGGGTTTCTTGACTGCATCGGCTTTAATCATGGCCACTTCCAAGGATTTTGCCCACCGGATTCCTCTCCAGCACGGTATTTATGCCCACCTGGAGTTACTATTCGGCAAGAATGATGTCCGGACGTTGAGCTGGACCTACCCTGATTTTAAAACCGAAGACTATCAAGAATTCTTTCTAAAAATCAGGAGAATTTATCTCTCCCAGGTTCAGGAACAAAGGTCCGGGTGAAGATGAGTTATCCTTGTTCATAAGAGAAGGGGAGTGCTGAATAGGAAAAAGGATTAAAGGCGAAATAGTAATTAATGCTCAGTCATTAGATAACACTTTTGGAATGATATTGAAAATAAGAGTGTCATTGCGAGCGTAGCGTGGCAATCTCATACGATGAATGTCATTGCAAGGAGGGGAGGGATTCCTTCGTTTTGCTCGGAAAAGGCGTGGCAATCCCATAAAAATGAATAAGTTAATTCTCGTTATTCCTCTTCATTGATGTCGAGTGCGGAGATCTCCCGGAGCTTTTTCACAATA
>CAZSGR010000119.1:0-10314 GCA_964606185.1 uncultured Eubacteriales bacterium | reverse complement strand
ATTCTAAGAGATTGCCGCACTTCGTTCGCAATGACATAAAAAAAGAGTTACCGAATGACTGAGAGAGTACAACTGTCCCTATCTTCCTTAACTAAAGGACTGAAAAGGACAGTCCCCTTTACAAAGTTGCCTGTTCCTTTTTTCGTGTGAATTATTTTTTTTATCTTATTCCTGAATTGAGTTTAAAATGGGAAAGGAGAAAAGTATAATAGTGCCATCCTTGTGTTTTGCGGTTATTTGGTTCATTCTGAACATTATCAAATAGATTGCTTCGGCAGAAGATTTTCTATAAAAATAGAATGAGATCATAATCTGCATTTTTGAGAGAGAGGGAAAATGGATAAGAAGTGGGATTTAATCATAATCGGAGGTGGCCCTGGAGGATACGTTGCGGCTATCAGAGGGGCTCAGCTGAAGAAGAAGGTTCTCTTGGTTGAGAAGCATAAAATAGGGGGGACATGCATGAATTATGGATGCATTCCCGCCAAATATCTTCTGCATCAGACTAAAATCTATAAAGACCTTAAAGCCAACAGGAATCTTGAGGGACCTGTGGAAAACATCAAATGCAACTGGAAAAGAGTCCAGGAGGAGAAAAGCAGGGCCGTGGAAAGACTGGTCAAGGGATTAGAATTCCTTCTGCAAAAAAATGGTGTTGAAATAATCAATGGAACGGGCCTCATTAAGGGAAAAAACCAGGTGTCAGTCATGTCTGATGGAGAAGATGAGCAAGTCCTTGACGTCGAGAAAATTATCCTCGCCACAGGAAGCTGGCCGGCAGCCCTTCCATTCCTTAAACCAAATGGAAAGGAGGTTGTGACTTCTCGGGAAGCACTTGAACTTGAAGATATCCCTCAAAGGATGATAGTCATTGGGGCGGGCGCGATCGGGTTAGAATTGGCAACGATTTACCAGAGGCTTGGCTCAGAGGTATCGATTCTGGAAATCCTGCCCACTGTGCTGCCCGGGAGTGATAGGGAAACAGTTAAGCGCCTGGAGAGGATTCTGAAGGCTCAGGGACTCCATGTATATACACAGATGAAAATCGAATCCAGCCAAATCAATGATGGAAATGTATTGGTTAAAGGAACGAGCCTGGAATCACAGTCTCCTTTTGAGTTCGAAGCGGAAAAAGTGTTGTTGGCCGTGGGCAGGAGTCCTAACTCAGAGGGGTTGAGCGAAAAAGAGTCGGGATTGGCAATGGATGATAACGGATGCGTCCGTGTCAATCCTCAGCTCGAAACAAGTATTCCAGGCGTCTATGCCATAGGCGATTTAATCGGGGGGAAGCTTCTCGCGCACAAAGCATCGCATGAAGGTTTGGTTGCAGTCGAGAACGTGGCTGGAGACAACAAAGAGATGTGTTATGAGGCCCTGCCGATGGCCGTGTACACTGACCCGGAATTTTCATCAGTGGGTTTGACCGAAGAAGAAGCCGCGGAGAAGGGGATGAAGATTCAGACAGGCCTTTTTTCTCTTCAAGCCAACGGTCGAGCGCTCACATTGGGAAGACAAGAGGGGATGGTCAAGATAATCGCGGATGAGAGCGACCTGGTTATCGGTGCTCATGTTCTCGCTCCGAATGCGAGTGAATTCATCTCTGAAATCACCCTGGCCATGAGCATGGGATTGAAAGTTCAAGAGATGTCTTCTTCAATCCACATCCACCCCACTTTATCCGAAGCGGTTATGGAAGCTGCTTTAAAAGTCAAGAATCAGGCCATCCATGTCCTGAACGTGTAGGGGACAGGATTCGTCATTAAACATCCTGTCTTCAGCGATAAAAGAACGATCAACAGGGCAAAGTTTCTTGCTTAAATGTCTAAAAATCGAGGTCTGATCCCTTATTTAAAAAAATATTTTCAAAATGTTTGCAAATTTAAATTTAATTTTATAAAATTTATGCCTTTATTTTACAGAAGATCATGATAGAACTTTTCCTTGTTTTCCTCGTTTTTGGTTTCCTGGGAGTCGTTTTGATCTTGATGAATAAATTCCTGGGACCGACAAAAACCAATCCCGCCAAGGAAAGTCCCTTTGAATGTGGGAGCCCTTATCTTCAGGAGGACATCAATCCTGTGCCCATTAAGTTTTATGTCGTTGCTTTTGTTTTTCTCCTTTTCGACATCGAAGTGGTCTTTTTTTTCCCGTGGGCACTCGTTTTTAAAGAAATGGGGATCACAGCTTTAATTATCATGTTTGCTTACATGGTGGTCATCGTTTTAGGCTTTGTCTATGCCTGGAAAAAGGGTGCTTTCCAGTGGGAATGAGACTTATTGAGTAATCTGCAGTAAAGAAAGACGAACATGGAAGGAAGCTTCATAACTACAAAATTCAATCATATTCTTGGATGGGCCCGGAAATTTTCCCTTTTTCATTATCCTTTTGTGACAGCCTGTTGTGGAATGGAATACATGTCTGCGGCCTGTGCTCATTTTGATTTAGACCGGTTTGGGGCCGGGTGGACGAGGTTTTCTCCCCGTCAATCCGATATGATGCTCGTTGTGGGTACAATATCCCAGAAGGAGGCGCCAATTCTGCGCACGGTCTATGATCAAATGACCGAGCCCAAATTTGTCATCGCCTTTGGGACTTGCGCTGTGAGCGGTGGCATTTATGACAACTACGCTGTTGTTCAAGGCATTGACCAAATCATCCCGGTGGATGTTTACATTCCCGGATGTCCGCCCCGACCAGAGACAGTTTTGGATGCTTTAATCAAACTGCAGGAAAAAATTCAAAATCAAGAGCAAGATTGGAAATGGAAGAAAAGAAAATAGTCGAGAAACTCAAAGAGAAATTCCCTGAGAAGATCAAAGAGACTACGTCTGACTTCGGGGACGACACGGTTATTATCGACAGGGATTTCCTTGGCGATCTTGTTCAATTCCTGAGACAGGAACCTTATGAATACACAATGCTGCTCGACCTCACCTGTGTGGATTATCTTGGCCGTGAGCCGCGGTTCGAGATGGTCTATCATTTGCTTTCTCTCACTGAAAAACACCGGTTAAGAATAAAAGTTCCTCTTTCAGAAGAAAACCTCTCAATCGAATCGTTGGCTTCCATCTGGAAGAATGCCAACTGGCTGGAAAGAGAGGTTTATGACATGTTCGGAGTTCGTTTTTACGGCCATCCGGATTTGAGACGTCTCTTTATGTATGACGGATTCGAGGGCTTTCCGCTGCGCAAGGACTATCCGCTGCGCAAACGCCAGCCGCGTATTCCGCTGAGAAAGTAAAATGTCGACGAGAATCCAGAAAGAAGCGAAAAAAGACAGCCTCTTGATCAACATGGGCCCTTCTCACCCAGCGATGCACGGGACTATCCGGATTATGGTTGAGCTGGATGGCGAACGGATCCTTAATTCTGAAGTGGAAGTCGGGTATTTGCACAGGGGATTCGAGAAAACCTGTGAGCACAAAACGTATTTTAACCTTCTTCCTTACACAGACCGGATGAATTATGTCTCTCCGCTGATCAATAACCTGGGCTATGTGATGACGATGGAGAAGATGCTGGGAATTGAAGTCCCTGAAAAAGCGCAGTACATCCGGGTCATCATGAGTGAACTCTCCCGTATCTCTGACCATCTTACCTGCATTGCGGCTATGGCCATGGAATGCGGAGCCTTCACAATTCTTCTATACAAAATGAAAGCGCGTGAGTTCATCTGGGACGTCATCGAACAGACAACCGGAGCCCGGATGACGACTTCTTACATCCGGATCGG
The DNA here is from genome assembly GCA_964606185.1 of uncultured Eubacteriales bacterium. Classification (GTDB taxonomy): domain Bacteria; phylum Acidobacteriota; class Aminicenantia; order Aminicenantales; family Aminicenantaceae; genus SOIA01. The sequence continues at coordinate 6,581 of CAZSGR010000119.1, read as the reverse complement.
CGGAGTCCGGTCAGACCTCCATCCCGGCTATGAAGAGGTTTTGAACAAAGCGATCATTGAGACAAGGAAGGTCTTAAAAGATGTGAGCGGCCTCCTGGATAAAAATAAAATATTCCTGGACCGGACCAGGGATATCGCTGTCGTCACCCCAGAGACAGCCATCAACTATGGATGGACCGGGCCCTGCCTGCGTTCCACAGGGGTTTACTTTGATGTCCGTAAAACGTTTCCTTATTTAGTCTATGATAAGATGGATTTCGAGGTTCCTCTAGGTGAAAGAGGAGATAATTATGACCGATACATGGTCCGGATGAAAGAGATGGAACAGAGTCTCCGGATCATCGAGCAGGCCATGAAGAAAATACCTAAATCAGCAGCCGGAACAATGGCCAAAGGGATGGAACCTGCAGAAGCTATAAAAGTGTCGAGGGAGAAGAGGGTAGAAAAAAAGATAATACTTTCGCCCAATTTAGAAGGCTCGGAAAAAGACAAGTATCAGGATATACTCACAAAGAGCAAAAAAGTGGCCGTGCCTCCCAAAGAAGACACCTACACCACCATAGAAGGGCTCATCAGCCATTTTAAATTCTTCATGGATGAACATGGCATTAGGCCTCCAAAAGGAGAAGTGTATTTCGCGGTTGAAGGCGGCAATGGTGAGCTGGGGTATTACATCATTTCAGACGGAACGGATAAACCCTACCGCCTGCATGTGAGAGCTCCGTGTTTCCATGTGATGGCTGCTCTCGAAGAAATGATTCATGGCCACTATGTCGCGGATGTCATTCCCACATTTGGCTCCGTTAATATGATCGGTGGAGAGATGGATAGATGAATCCTGGATTCTCTGAGAGGACGCGAAAGAAAATCGATAAGATAGTCGCCCGCTACCCTCAGAAAGAAGCCGCCATTCTTCCTTTGCTCCATATTACACAGCAGGAATTTGGCTTCATCTCTCCAGACTCAGAAAAACTAGTCGCTGAGATCCTGGGAATAAAACCCATTCGCGTCAGAGAAGTTGTGACCTTCTACACCATGCTGAAGAGAGAGCCTATCGGCAAATACTACATCCAGGTTTGCTCCAACTTAAGCTGTGCGCTTCTCGGATCCGAGAAGTTGATTGATTATTTAAAAGAAAAATTGGGGATAGAGCCAGGCCAGACAACAAAAGATAAAAAATTCACTCTATCTCTGGTCGAGTGCCTGGGCGCCTGCGAACAGGCTCCCTGCATGATGATTAATTTTGATTATTACGGGAATCTGGACAAAAAAAAGATTGACAAGATCTTGGATGGTTTGGAATAGATAAATGGCTGAACAAGTCTTGACCCAACACTTCGGGTTGGAAAACTTCTACAAGATAGATGAGTATGTGAAGAAGGGGGGATACGAAGCTGTCGGAAAAGCCCTGCAGATGAAGCCCGAAGAGATCTTAGAAGAGGTGAAGAAAGCGAATCTCAGGGGCCGAGGCGGCGCTGGATTCCCCGCCGGAGTCAAGTGGGGATTCGTTCCTAAAGTGGATAAGCCGAAATACCTGTGCGTTAACGCCGATGAAGGAGAGCCTGGGACTTTTAAAGACCGCTACATCATGAGCCATAACCCCCATATGCTTCTCGAAGGGATCATCATCACTTCCTTTTGCGTCGACATTAACACAGCCTTCATATACATCCGTGGTGAATACGAAGCCATCGCTCTCAGGCTTGAAGAGGCCATATCCGATGCGTACGATAAAGGATTTCTGGGCAAGAACATCCTGAATAGTGGGTTTGCCCTGGATGTGTTTGTGCACCGTGGTGCAGGAGCCTACATCTGTGGCGAGGAAACAGCCCTCCTGGAGTCACTGGAGGGGAAACGGGGAAACCCGCGGCTTAAACCTCCTTTTCCAGCTTCTGTCGGTCTTTTCCAGTGCCCCACTGTCATTAACAACGTGGAAACCATATCCAACGTTCCTCAGATCATACTCAAAGGAGCCGATTGGTTTGTTAAAAAAGGGCTGCCCAAGGATGGCGGCACGAGAATTTTCGGCGTCAGCGGTATGGTTGAGAAGCCGGGAATTTATGAGCTTCCTATCGGCACAAGCCTGAAAGACATCATAAATAAATATGCCGGTGGTGTGAAAAAAGGCAAAAAACTGAAAGCTGTTATTCCGGGAGGAATGTCTGCTCCTGTTTTAAAGGCTGACGAGATAGACATCCCGATGGATTTTGATTCTCTGGTGAATGCCGAATCGATGTTGGGTTCGGCCGCCATCATCGTTATCGATACCGGAACATCCATGCTGGATGTTTTAAAAACTGTTACTAAATTCTATTCTCATGAGTCCTGCGGGCAGTGCACGCCATGCCGAATCGGCACCTCCTGGATCAATAAAATCGTCAAGCGGATGATTGAAGGAAAAGGAAGTAAAAAAGACATCGATGAAATCGTGCGTCTGGCATCGAACATCCTGGGGAATACTCTCTGTCCCCTGGGAGATGCGGCGGCCATGCCCATCCTTTCCATAACAAAAAAGTTCAGGAAGGAGCTGGAATCTCATCTATAGGCCTAATGACAGGAAAGAAAAATCAAGATGGTAAAGATATTCATAGATGAAAAACCTGTAGAGGTTGAGGAAGGCACCACCATTCTCAAGGCTGCCGAAAAGGAGGGGATATCCATCCCTCACCTCTGCTACCATTCTGCCTTTCCACCTGAAGGCAGCTGCCGCATGTGTTTGGTGGAGATTGAGGGATTGCCCAAGCTGGAATTGGCCTGTTCGACTCAGGTCCGGGATGGAATGAAGGTCTTCACCAAGAGTGAGAAAGTCATTGAGGCCAGGAAAGGGGTTCTGGAGTTCCTGCTTGCTGAACACCCTCTCGATTGTCCCATTTGCGATAAGGCCGGTAACTGCAAGCTCCAGGATTATTACGATGAATATGGCCTCTTTGAGAGCCAGTTCAGGGAAAATAAAGAGAAGAGAGAGAAGAAGGATGCTATCGGAAAGTCCCTGATCCATGATGAGGAAAGATGCATTCTCTGCCGGCGTTGTGTTCGGTTTTTGCGTGAGGTAACCAAAACCCAGGAGCTGGGCGTGTTTGAAAGAGGTATCCACTCCAGAGTAAACATTTACGATTTTGCCCCAGTGGATAACAACTATTCAGGCAATCTAGCCCAGATCTGTCCGGTAGGAGCCATTACTGATACAGATTTCAGGTTTAAGACTCGAAGCTGGTTTTTAAAAAGCGGAGACTCGATTTGCCCGTTATGCAGCCGTGGATGCAGCATCACAATCGAGTATCATCCAGGTTTTTACCGTTTTGGAGTCCCCAAGAAAGTTTATCGAATTAATTCCCGTGAAAATCAAGAAGTGAACGGCTTCTGGATCTGTGACCTGGGTCGTTACGGGTATTCTTACTTGAATGAAAACCGGCAAGAGAAAATCGCTTTAACAAATAAGAAAATGAGTATAGAGCCAACCTGGGAAAGCGTCAGGGCTTTTGTCGCTGAGAAACTGAACACGCTGAATTCCACGGGGAAGATGTCACAGATGGCGTTAGTCCTGAACACGTGGCTTTCTAATGAAGAGCTTTTCCTGTTGCATAAGATATTTAGAAACGATCTCAATGTGGAGAAGATCTTCTTTGTCGATCCTCCCCAGGGTGAATCAGATGACTTTTTGCTCACTCCGGAGCGAAGCCCGAACAGAAGAGGAGCGCAGGAGATCGGCTTCGATATCAAACCCGTGTCCTTGAAGGATCTGGCAGCAAAGGCAGACTTACTACTTGTGTTTGGCTCATTTATTTCAGGGCATTTCGGTTCACCGGAATTCAAGGATGCCCTGAAAAACACAGAGACTAAGATTCTCTTCACATCCCATGTGAATGAGTTGAATTATTTGTTCGATATCGTCTTCCCGACAGCTTTGATCGCGGAAAAAGGAGGGTCCCTGACAAATGTGGACGGAAAAGTCCAAAAATTTACTCCGGTTTTCGAACCGCCGGATGACAGCCTCTCCGAGTGGCAGATACTTACGGACTTGGGCCAAACGTTGGGAATCAATTCTTCCTTTTACAAAGAGTTCAAGACTCCTGAGGAAGTATCGAACAAAATGAAAGAGGAAATTCCCTTTTTTAGAGAAGAAAAGTGATTGAAGTATTGATTGTGTTCATCAAGATTGTGTGTGCGCTGGCTTGGTTTCTCCTTCTTACACTCTATTTAACCTGGTTGGAGAGGAAAGAGAGCGCAGTTATCCAGGATAGAATCGGGGCGAACAGGGCCTCGATTTTCGGAATTCGTATTATCGGGCTTTTCCAGCCGTTTGCTGATGCGATAAAGATGATATTCAAAGAAGACTTTGTGCCCGCTTTCTCTCGAAAATTCCTCCACACTATAGCGCCCTTTATTTCTTTCTTTTTTGTGGCCATCACTATATCCGCTATTCCATTTGGAGATTCCATCAGGATCGGTGAGCGAACCATATCTCTCCAGATATTGGACTTTAATGTCGGGCTTCTGTTTATCCTGGCCATGCTGTCTCTGGGAATTTACGGGATCATTCTCAGCGGCTGGTCCTCCAACAACAGGTATACTCTTGTCGGCGGGTTAAGGGGAGCGGCTCAGCTCATATCTTATGAAGTGGCCCTGGGCCTTTCTCTCATCGGTTTGATCATGGTCTATCCTTCCCTGAAACTGTCCAGCCTTGTTCACCTCCAAGGCGAGCTGCTTTTTGGATTCCTCCCCAAATGGGGGATATTCCTTCAGCCACTCGGTTTCATCGTGTTTTTATTCGCCGCTCTTGCGGAAACAAAGAGGGCGCCTTTCGACCTTCCGGAAGCAGAATCCGAGATCATCGGTTTTTTTACCGAATACGGGGGTTTGAAATGGGGCCTCTTCATGATGACGGATTTCATGGAAATCATTATCGTCTCGGCTCTGCTCACCACTCTCTTCTTCGGAGGATGGCAGGTTCCCTGGCTGGCTGCGGATGGGTTCCATTGGCCTTGGGGAGGGGAGTGGCTCATGGCGCCCTGGGTCGTCACTGTTTTTAATGTGGCCGCATTTAATATAAAAGTCTTCTTCTTCTGCTGGCTTCAGATTTTGATACGCTGGACATATCCGAGATTCCGTTACGACCAGCTGATGGATTTTGGCTGGAAATTGTTGATTCCGTTAAGCCTGGTGAATATTGTCGGAACAGGCATTGTGATGAGTATAATACGATGATAAAAGCTCTGGGATATTTTGTCGAGATTATCAGAGGAATTCTGATCACATCTCGTCATTTCTTCGTGAATATGTTCTTTCACATCTTAAAAGTATTCGGGATAAAGACGAAGAGAAAGGGAGCTGTGACCATCCAGTTCCCAGAGCAGAAAAAAGAAATTGCTACCAGGCACAGAAGTCTGCACAGACTGGTTCCCAATCAGGATGGCAAGCCAAGATGTGTGGCCTGCATGCTGTGCGCCACCGTTTGCCCTTCTGAATGCATATACGTCGAGGCTGCAGAGGATTCCAATCTGGAGATGCAGAAATACCCGTCCAAATTCATCATAGATATCGGCCGCTGCTGTTTCTGTGGGTTCTGTGTGGAAGCTTGTCCTGAAGATGCCATCCGTATGGATACGGGAAATATCGAGTTGGCTGGGTACACGCGTGATGATCTGGTCTACGATCTCGACAAACTTCTTAAATGACAATCGATAAGATTGCCTTCGGGCAGTTTGAGATACGCGGCCTGAGAGACGGTTTTTTTCGCCTGGACGGGGGGGCGATGTTCGGAGTGGTTCCCAAGCCTTTATGGGAGAAAAAATTCCCGTCCGATGATCAAAACCGGATAAGACTCTCTCTGAATTCATTCCTGATCAAAAAATCAGATTTTCTTATCCTGATCGAGACTGGTATCGGAAGTGATCTCGACCAGAAGATCTTCAAATATTATTCCGTAGAGAGGGAGCCCGGACTCGTGGGCTCACTCCAGAGACTCGGATTTCAAGCCGGGGATATCGACATCGTGATCAACACCCACCTCCATTTCGACCACTGCGGGGGGAACACATACACGAACGAGAAGGGAGAAATAGTGCCGACCTTTCCCAAAGCCAAATACATCATCCAGAAGGAAGAATGGGAATACGCTCTCGCTCCGACCGAAAGAGACAGGCCCAGTTATCTCAAACAGAACTTCCTGCCCCTGAAAAAACACGGACAGCTCCAGCTGGTGGACGGAGATTCGGAGATAATTGCAGGAGTGGATGTTGTCCTCGTTCCTGGCCACACATCCAGCCATCAATGTGTGAAAGTCCAATCTTCAGGAAAAACCTTCTTTTTTCTGGGTGATCTTGTGCCCACAACAGGGCATATCGGACTTCCCTATATCATGAGTTACGACCTGTTTCCCCAGGAAACTCTGGAGAACAAAAAGAAAGTCTTTGACCAGTCGATAAAAGAAGACTGGATACTCGGCTTCAATCATGATCCGGACCATTTTTTCGGCCAAGTTGAAAAAATTAAAGACAAGTACAGATTCAAACCTTTTAAAGGGGTCGCGTCTTGAATATTTCCGGTTCGAATGTTATAAATAAACATTAGCCCTAAAACTT
>CAZSGR010000118.1:6026-10419 GCA_964606185.1 uncultured Eubacteriales bacterium | reverse complement strand
AGATCGGCTCGCCCAAAGGGTAAAAGATGCCGACATATAGTGAATGAATGAACATTAAAGAAAGTTCGAATCTCCATCGTGAGAAAAATCTACCTAAAGAGATCATATCATTTATAATAATGTATAGTGTCGGCATATTTTATGAATAATCCAGGCTAAATGTTGAGTGTCAAATGTTGAGATGCAATGCCTATTACTGTTGACAAAAAATCCTACTGTTTGAATAATAGAGGGCGAAAGGAAAAAACAAGTGGCAAGGCTGTTCGAATACCAGAGCAAAAAGCTTCTGAAGGATGAGGGGATTCGTGTTCCTGAGGGAGGTTTGGCCTTCACTCCTGAGGAAGCGCGCCAGATTGCGTTTAAGGTCGGAAAGCCTGTAGTTTTAAAAATCCAGGTCTGGCTGACAGGAAGAGCCGACTTGGGTGGAATACGGTTCGCGGAGAGCGCAGGAGAGGCAGATGCGGTCGCGCGAGAGATGTTCGGGATGAAGGTGGGAAACTTCGTTGTCGATAAGATCCTTGTCGAGGAAAAGCTGAAGATCAAGACGGAGTGTTTTGTGGGGCTTGTGATCGATGATGCCAAAAAAGCGCCTCTCCTTGTTTTCAGTTCAGTCGGAGGAACGGGAATCGAGGAGATCGCCCGGGAACATCCGGATAAAGTTTTTCAAATTCCCATCGATATATTGACCGGCTTAAGGGATTATGAAGTGCGCAACCTCCTGCGAAAAACCGGGATATCCGGAAAGCTTCTCGTCCAGCTTTCTGCGGTACTGGCCAGATTGTACAGATTAGCCCGAAAATATGACGCCCGATCTGCAGAGATCAACCCCCTTGTCATAACAGAAAGTGACCTGGTGGTTGCGGCTGACTGCCACCTGGCTATTGATGATTACGCGGTTTTCCGTCATCCCGACCTTGATATCGAGGTGGCCAGAGAATTTGACAGGCCGCCGACCAGGCTGGAAAAGATAGCCTATCAGGTGGAAGAGAATGACCACCGGGGAACGTTTTATTTCTTGCAGATGGAAGAAGAGATTTTTCCGGAAAAAAAGTATATCGGGTTTCATGGGGCGGGAGGAGGAGGCTCGATGATGTCCATGGATGCAGTGCTCGACAAGGGATTCAAGCTGGCCAATTATTGTGATACGAGCGGTAATCCTTCTGCCAGTAAAGTCTACAGGGCAGCCAAAATCATCCTCTCCCAGCCGAACATCATAGGGTATTTTGCTTCCGGCTCCGGTGTGGCCAGCCAGGAACAGTACCATTCCGCCAGAGGATTGGTCAAAGCTTTCCATGAAGAGAACCTTGAGATTCCTGCTGTCATTCGTCTGGGCGGGAATTTTGAGGAGAAGGCCATAGAAATCCTCGGGACTTACCTGAAAGATATCCCGGCCACAGTGGAGGGATATGGACGGGATGACTCTCCTGAATCCTGCGCCCAGAGACTGGAGGAGCTGACAGAGAAGAGTAAATCCGTTCATGCCGTCCGGCCGGTGAAATTACAGGATATCCCAGAGGATCGCTATTTTTTCGAAACCCTGACAGGAAGAATCTTTATCGATCATCAGAAATGCCTGGATTGCCAGACAAAGGGCTGTGTCGAAGCTTGTTCTCGCGGCATCCTGAAAATCGAAGAGGGAAAATCTGTGCTTTCTGTTCCAATGGTGGAAGCCAAAAAGGGGAAATGCACTGAATGTCTCGCTTGTGAAATTTACTGCAAATTTCATGAACAGGATGCCATTTTCATACACCTGCCCATTCCGGGTCTAAAGGATTACAGAGCAAGATTTGCCCAAAAACCAGAATGAATATAAAGTCAGAGAGCGTTCATTTTGATGAACGGGAGTAACGGATGCCGATTTTAGTCGACGAAAAATCCAAGGTTATCGTTCAAGGGATTACCGGAAGGGAGGGAATGGTCCGCACCCAGTTGATGAAGGATTATGGAACACAGATCGTGGGAGGTGTGACGCCCGGAAAAGGGGGAGAAGAGGTTTACGGAGTTCCTGTGTACGATACAGTGGAAGAAGCATGGGAAAAAGCAGGACCGATTAATGCCAGCGTCATCTTTGTTCCCGCAGCCTTGGTGAAGAATGCGGCTTTAGAGGCGATGGATGCCGGAGTCAAGCTTTTGGTGATTGTTCCTGACCGGGTTCCGATTTTTGATGTGATTGAAATCTCCCACCTTGCTCAGCAGAAGGAAGCTCGTTTTGTCGGCCCGAACACCCTGGGACTCGTGAGCCCAGGGAAAGCTGTTCTGGGAATGATCGGCGGCCGTGCAGAGAGAGCGAAGGAATGGTTTTCCTCCGGAGATATCGGAGTCAGCTCGCGCAGCGGGGGGATGACATCCGCCATATCCTATTATCTGACAGAGGCCGGTTTTGGACAGAGCACGATCATTCATGTGGGAGGAGATGCTGTTGTCGGGCTTTCGCATCCAGAAGTCATGGAGCTTTTCGAACAGGACGAGGAGACTCGAATGGTGGTGATGTTCGGCGAAATCGGAACCACTCAGGAGGAGAGAGTCGCTGACCTTATAGAGAAAGGAACGTTCACCAAGCCGCTCATCGCTTTTATCGGTGGGAAAGCCGCCAAATCGGGAACGAGATTTTCCCATGCCGGCGCCATCGTTGAAGGATCCAGAGGTTCCTACGAGAGTAAGGTGGAGAGACTGAAAAAGGTCGGAGTCCATCTGGCGGATTCTGTTTCCGATATCCCGAAAATTGTCAAAAAGCTGAAAAGTAGCAAGGAAGGATAACCATGGGCGAGAATCATTGGAAGACAGCGGTAACAGACGTTAAACCCAATAAAGTTTGCTTGAGAGGTTACCCTATCGATCAACTGATGGGAGAAATCTCGTTTGCTCAGGCTATATATTTGGTTTTAAAAGGGGAGCTTCCCACGCCAGAAGTAGGAAAGCTTGTGGATGCGATTTTCGTCTCATCGGTGGATCATGGAGCCAGTCCTCCATCGGTTCTGGCGGCGCGGACGGTTGCCTCCACTGGGGCTGAGCTGAATTCGGCTGTCGCGGCTGGCGTTTCCGCCATCTCCCGCTATCACGGAGGTGCGATCGAGGAGGGGATGAAACTTTTCCTGGAGATTGCAAGAAGAATGGAAGATAAAAAAGCTTCGGAAGATGAAGTCGTGCGTGAAGTTCTCCAAGAAATGAAAGAAAAAGGAAAAAGGGCTTCAGGCTTCGGTCACCGCATCCACACCAAAGACCCGAGGACACAAAAACTTTTTTCTCTGGCTGAAGAATTGGGCCTTGCGGGGAAGTTTATCCGCATTGCCCGTGTCGTGGAGAAAGGCCTGGAGGAGTTTCTGGGTAAACGTCTTCCCATCAATGTTGATGGGGCGATCGCTGCCCTGCTCTGCGAGCTGGATATTCCTCCTGAAATTGGCAATGCCTTTTTCATCATCGCCCGTGTACCCGGTCTTGTGGCTCATGTTCATGAAGAGATCACCCGGATGAGGCCCATGAGGAAAATCGATCCCCAGGACTATGCGTACGACGGGCCTGGAGAGAGGAAGGTCAAATGAGAAAAGAACTCTTAGCGGTAATGCCTGAATTCAAACTCATTAAAGATTCCGAGCTCAAGGAAAAAACAATCACTGTTTGGGTTGAGGCCATGAAAGAGGGAGGATGGACAGTTGATGACCTTCAACAGATGCCATTCACCTTGCTGATCGAAGAAACACCCGTAAATATTATCGAGCATACACGCGCTGTGACTCTCAGCTCTGTGGAGATTGCTGAGGTCATGGTCGAGGAGTATAAGGGAAAGATATCGCTGAACCGGGATTATCTCTTGTCCGGAGCCCTGCTCCATGATGTGGGCAAACTGTTTGAGTACAGGATAGAGAAAGGAAAGTTTGTGACAAGCAGGGGAGGAGAGCTTCTCCGCCATCCCATCTCCGGAGCCGCCTTTGCTTCCCAGTACGGGCTTCCCAAGGAAGTGGTCCATATCATCGCGGCTCATTCCAAGGAGGGAGATGGGGCCAGGAAGACAGTGGAAGCCGTGATCGTCAATCATGCGGACTTCGTCAATTTTGAGGCACTAAAGATAAAAATATAAACAAAGCAGAGAGAAGAAATTTTGAACATAAATTGGGGCAGTGAACAGAAATTGGGGACAGTCCCCAATTTCTAAGGAATATAAAATAAATGTCATTGCGAGGAACGAAGTGAGGTGGAAATCTCAGTGGGTGTCATTGCGAGCGCAGCGCGGCAATCTCATAAAAAGGAATGATTTTTTATTTACGGGATTGCCGCGCTGCGCCCGCAATGACAATAAAAGGAGTCAGTCAAATTTTTCCTTACGAGGTTGCCGCGCTGCGTCCGCAATGACGAAGGATAAAATTTTAAAGTCAGACAAAGGAAGGAATTTTGGGGA
>CAZSGR010000118.1:0-5926 GCA_964606185.1 uncultured Eubacteriales bacterium | reverse complement strand
CCGCAATGACGAAGGATAAAATTTTAAAGTCAGACAAAGGAAGGAATTTTGGGGAAGACATTTTCTGAGAAGATTCTCGGCTTGAAAGCCGGACGAGATGTCCAGGCCGGAGACGTGGTCACGGTTTCTCCCGATACTATCCTCTCCCACGATAATTCTGCGGCCATCATCAAGGAATTTGAAAAACTCGGAGTCAAGAATGTGAAGGCTCCCCAAAAGCTCGTCATCGTTCTGGATCACGTTGTGCCCGCTTCGAGTGAAAAATACGCAGCGAACCACAAAACGATCAGGGGATTTGTGGCCGAGCAGAAGATTCCGAATTTTTTTGATGTCTCGGAAGGAATCTGTCACCAGGTTTTTTCAGAAAACGGGTTTGCTCTTCCAGGGAAATTGATAGTCGGCGCGGATTCCCATACCACAAGTTATGGCGCCTTCGGAGCCTTCTCTGCCGGAATCGGCCGCTCGGAAGTGGCTTGTCTCTGGGCCACGGATGAGATCTGGCTCAAGGTGCCAGAAACGATAAAGATAGAGATTAAGGGTAAACTCTCTCCCGGGGTTTATGCCAAAGATGTTATTCTAAAAATTATTGGGGACGAAGGAGCGGACCGGGCTAACTACAAAGCTGTGGAATTTACAGGCGAGGTAGTGAGGGGATTCAGTCTTGCATCTCGTCTGGTTTTGACCAACATGGCTGCCGAGATGGGAGCCAAAAACGGATACTGTGAGCCGGATGAGAAGACCGTTCAATGGCTAGAAAACCGCGCCGAGGATGACTTTAATGAGGTGATTTCTGACCCGGATGCCAGTTATGAGGCAGTCCTCGTGCATGATATATCTTCTCTGGAGCCCCAGGTGGCCTGCCCCCATACCGTAGATAATGTCAAACCCATCTCAGAGGTGGAAGGAACTATTTTCCACCAGGCCTTGATCGGGACATGCACCAACGGCAGGCTTGAAGACCTGGAACTGGCAGCCGGGATTTTAAAGGGGAAGAGAGTCCATCCTCAGGTGAGGGCGCTTATCATCCCTGCCTCGAGGCAGGAATACGTGCAGGCTTTAAAAAAAGGAGTTATTGAAATTTTTGCAGATGCCGGCTGCATAGTTCTCAATCCGGGCTGTGGTCCCTGTTTGGGAGCCCACCAGGGAATTCTTGCTCCCGGTGAAGTGGCTCTGAGCACCGCCAACAGAAATTTCCGTGGAAGGATGGGAAGCCGGGACTCCGAGATTTACCTGGCTTCTCCGGCAACAGTCGCTGCATCTTCGGTCGAGGGGAAAATCGCAGATCCGAGGAAGTTCCTATGAAGAAGGGAAGAGTCTGGAAGTACGGGGATGACGTCAACACGGATGTGATTTTTCCCGGCAAATATACCTATTCTGTCTTGGAGCCTGAAGAGATGGCCCGCCATGCACTTGAAGATTTAGACCCGGGTTTCGCCCAACAGGTCAAGCCTGGAGACGTGATTGTGGCTGGCCGCAATTTCGGCTGCGGAAGCTCAAGGGAGCAGGCTGCCACGTGCTTGAAATACGCAGGCGTCCAGGCTGTGATCGCCAAGTCTTTTGCCCGGATTTTTTTCAGGAACGCCATCAACCAGGGACTGCCCGTGCTCCAGTCAGAGGAGGCGGCGGACAGCATTGAAAATGGAGAGGAAATAGAAATCGATTTTGCTTCGGGAAAAATAAAAACGGAAAAGGGAATTTTCACGTTCTCACCTTTTCCTGAATCAGTTTTGGGGATACTGAAAGAAGGAGGGCTCATTCCTTACACGCGGAAGAATTTGAAAGGGATAGAATAGAGGAGGTTTAGATGCCAAAATACAGGATTGCTGTACTGCCCGGAGATGGTGTGGGAAAGGAAGTCGTAGAATGTGCCATGATTGTGCTGGAGAAGACAGGATTGGATGCCGAATATGTCGAGGGAGATATCGGCTGGGAATTCTGGTGCAAAGAGGGGAATCCTCTTCCGGACCGGACCGCTCAGATGCTCAAGGAGACGGATGTCTGCCTGTTCGGAGCGATCACTTCCAAGCCAAAAGAGGATGCGCTGAAAGAATTGGACCCGTCTTTGAGAGACAAAGGGCTGTCATACTTCAGCCCGATCGTCCGTCTTCGGCAGGAATTCGACCTCTACACGAACCTCAGGCCGTGCAAAGCCTATGCGGGGAATCCGTTGAATTACCGTAATGACGTTGACCTGGTTATATTCAGAGAGAACACAGAGGGAATGTATGCGGGCGTGGAGTTTCACCCGCTTCCAGAGGAGGTCAAACAGGCTCTGCTTGTTCACCCCAAAATGGCTAAGTTTAAAGAGCTCCCTCTCGAAGAGATCGCGTTCTCGACAAGGATCATGACCAAGAAAGCCTGCACGAGGATTTTAAAAAGGGCCTTCGAGTATGCGCGGGAAAAGAAACGCCGTTCTGTAACCCTTGTTGAAAAACCCAACGTGCTGAGAGAGACCGGAGGATTCATCCTGGATATTGCCAGAGATATGGCGAAGGATTACCCGGATGTCGAGTTCTGGGAGGCGAACGTGGATGCCATGGCCATGTGGCTGGTGAAAAATCCCCAGGACTACGATGTCCTGGTGGCAGAGAATTTATTCGGTGATATCATTTCCGACCTTTCCGCGCAGCTTGTCGGGGGACTTGGTTTTGCCTGCAGCGGGAATATCGGGGACGATTACGCGGTGTTCGAGCCCACACATGGCTCGGCTCCGAAATACACCGGGCTTTACAAGGTGAATCCCACAGCCATGCTCCTTGCCACAAAAATGATGCTCGAATGGCTGGGAGAGGAAGAAATGGCCACGAGGCTGGAAGATGCGATTGCCCGGGTGATAGAGGAAGGAAAAGTGAGGACATACGACCTGGGAGGAAAATCGACCTCTCTGGATGTGGCCCGCGCCGTCGCATCAAAACTCTGAATAGAGAGAAGAAATGGGTCAGACAGTCATCGAAAAGATCATCCAGAACCACACCGAAGAGGAAGTAAAGCCAGGCAAGATTGTCTGGATGGGCCTGGATATCCGGTCGGCCCGGGATTTTGGGGGCCCGAACGTAGTCAGAAACTACGAGCGGGAATTCGGGGATGCTCCGCTGGCGGATAAAGAGAAGACTTTTTTTACCTTTGACCTCTGCGTGCCTGCCTGCTCGCTGAAATACGCTGACAACCAGCAGGTGTGCCGTGAGTTTGCGGAAAAGATGGATTTCAATGTTTTTGACGTGGACAGCGGAATCGGGTCTCATGTGCTGGTCGAAGAGGGACTGGCGCAGGCGGGTTCGACTGTCGTCGGAACAGACAGTCATCTGAATATCCTTGGAGCTGTGGGATGTTTTGGCCAGGGAATGGGAGATGTGGATATCACTTTTGCTTTTAAGACAGGAAAGACATGGTTCGAAGTTCCTGAATCGCTCAAGGTTGTGATCAAAGGGGATTATGATTTTCCGGTTACAGCCAAGGATCTGACTCTTCACATCCTGAAAGAGTTAGGAACACACAGAGCCGCCTTGAAGGCAGTAGAGTTCTATGGAGAGGCGGTTCGGAGTCTCTCCCTCTCCGGCCGGATTACTCTCTGCAGCATGGTGACGGAGATGGCGGGGATCATCGGGTTTATTCCAGACTTCAGTGATTCACTCAGGAATGAAGTGGAGAAGTTCACCGGTTCGAAATTTTCTCCTCTTCAAGCGGATGAGGATTCAGTTTATTCAGAAGTGCTGGAAATCGATATCAGCGGGATTTCTCCTCAGGTCGCGGCTCCGTATTCGCCGGATAATGTTCAGGATATCTCAGAGCTCAAGGGAATTAAGATCGACACCGGGTTTATCGGCTCCTGCACGAACGGACGAACCGAGGACCTGGCTTTGGCGGCACAAATACTGAAAGGCCGGAAGATCAAAAAAGGTATGACTCTGAAAGTTGTCCCGGCCACAAAGAGAGTGTATGAAGAAATTCTCGAGAAAGGTATTCTCGAAGACCTCTTCCGAAGCGGTGCCATCATCAGTAGTCCAGGCTGCAGTGGGTGTGCTGAGGGCCACATCGGTCTGACCGGAAGAGGGGAAGTTCAGGTCAGCACAGGGAACAGGAATTTTGCCGGAAAACAGGGTAAAGGAGAGACGTATCTCGCCAGTCCGGCGGTTGTGGCTGCATCTTGTCTTGTCGGACAAATCGTCAGTCCGGAGGATTTATAAGATGACCGAATCTGTTTTTTTTGGAAGGATCTGGGTTCTTCAGGACAACAAAGGAAGATTAATAGCGGACATCGATACAGACCAGATTTACCATAATGCCTTCCTTCATATCATTGATATTTCCCAGATGGGACAGTATGCTTTGGGAAATCTCGAGGGCTGGAAGGATTTTCCTCAGAAAGTTCAGCCAGAGGAAATCCTCGTGACAGGAAGAAATTTCGGGGCGGGGTCCTCCAGACAGCAGGCTGTGGACTGTTTTGTCTCCTTGAAAGTGGGACTGATTCTGGCTCCCTCTTTTGGCGCCATCTACTTCAGGAATGCCGTTAATTCCGGTTTTCCTGTCCTGAGATGCCCGCAGCTTGATGAGCTGGTGGCCAAAAAGATTCTTGAAACCGGGGACGAGATCAGAGTCAATGGCCAATCCGGCGAAGGCTTAAACACCAGCAAAGAGTTTCCCTTCCAAGTTGAACCCATGAGCCCTGTACAGTATGATATCCATAAAGCCGGCAGCCTGTTTCACTACGGGAAAAAAGCGGCGGGATGAATCGGGGGATGATTATTCTAGCAGTGGACACCACCACGTTCACCGGGTCTGTCGCCCTTCTGAAGGAGACGAATCTGATTGCAGAAGTCAATATCGATTCATCATCCACCTATTCTGAACGTCTGCTTCCTGCGGTCGATTTTCTGCTCAAGACAAATAAGCTGAGTATCCAAGATATAGATGGTTTTGCGGTGGCTGTTGGCCCTGGTTCATTCACAGGAATCCGGATCGGGTTGAGTACTGTGAAATCTTTTTCGTTTGCCTCAGGGAAACCGGTTGCCGGAGTTTCCACATTAAAGGCTTTAGCTGAGAAACTCCGGCTTTCTCAGGCGCATCTCCTCTGCCCTCTTCTGGACGCGAAGAAAGGAGAGGTTTATGCGGCTCTGTTTGAATCAAAAGGAGATAAGCTCTTTGAAGTAGTTCCCCAGGGAGTGTATTCTCCTGACCGTTTCTTTTCTCTCCTCCCTTCTCATAGAGTAGTATCTTTTATCGGGAACGGAGTGGAGGTTTACAGGAAAAGGATTTTCCAGTATTTTAAGGATAAAGCTAGATTATCTCGCCGCTCGCCGTTCATTGCTCATGAGATTGGGCGGCTGGGTTACGAACTGCTGAAGAAGAAAAAGGGAATGAGTGCGGGGGAACTCGAGCCCCTGTATTTTCGACAATCCCAGGCGGAGGAAAACCGTTAAAAAAGTCAAGATTCTCCCGGATTTCTTCTCCTTGAGAAGGATGGAAGAAGAAGACATCTCCTCGGTTATGAAGATTGAAAACCTATCCTACCCCAACCCCTGGCGCGAGATGACATTCAGAGGAGAACTCTACAACCAGCCCGTTTCTTTTCCTTTTGTCTTTGTCCATAAATTCCAGAGGAAAGTCATCGGATACATCATCTTCTGGTGCATGAAGGATCGCGCCATGATCAACAATATCGCCGTTCACCCTGATTTCAGACGCATGGGGATTGCCGAGGCTGTGATGCGCCAGGTTCTGGACCAGATAAAGAGAACGGGGGCAGGCCTCGTGACGCTGGAAGTCAGGCCATCCAATGTGGCGGCGCGGTCACTGTATAACAAATTGGATTTTGAGGTTTTAGGAATAAAAGAGAACTATTACCATGACCCCCCTGAAGATGCCCTGATAATGGGCAAATTTTTACATTAATGTTATCGAAACAATTCCTGTGTCATTGCGGGCATAA
>CAZSGR010000117.1:0-10477 GCA_964606185.1 uncultured Eubacteriales bacterium | reverse complement strand
TCATAAATACATCTCCTTATTTGGGCTTTAATGATTTCATGAAAAGAAAGAATGGTTTCCAGCACTTTTTGCAATGCGGATCTAATACTTTTAACATATTGCCCGAATTATCCATTATGAAAACAATAAAAGCATTATAGGAAGCCAGGGCTTTAGAGGATTCGGGTTCTAATTCTCCACTTTAATTCTCTTTTTAATTAAGTTGCTCTAATGCTTAACCTCCCATTCAACTGTAAAGAATTTGTAATTATTGTAAATGACTTTTATTTCTGATTTTAGATATGTCCCCCATCCAGGACTGCGATATACTTCCTTGACAAAGTATTTGCTCGGAAACCGAATACTATTTTTTTCAAAATCATACTCTGAAACAAACGTAATTTCTGGCTCAGCATGTATTTTTTTCGCTAACTCCTCTATTTTTTCATAATTCCTTACGGAGACTGGATTCCACTCTATTTTTAAAATACTGAAATCATTTTTTTTTACCCAAGCTTTTCCATACAAGGCTTCAATCTCAATAGAAGGCTTTGGAGTAATCTCAAGAACAAACACTTTTTCCCCTTTGAAGCTTTCTTCTTTGACAATTTTATAATCATAGTACTGCTGCGACTGGTCACTGAGAAGTCCTATTGGTCCGAACACAACATGTTTATGCCCAAAGCGCCTGGTTTTCAGTTGAGCATCCTCTTCGTTCACTGTTTTGCCGTTTTCTTTTAAAAGAATTCTTCTTTCTCTAATTTTATTTTCTTTCCTTATCAACTGGAAATCATAGATATAGACATTTTTTGTTATTGGAGAAGCTGTCTCTCCTTTTTCATTAAAATAATAGACTCTAGCACTTTGAGAACGCCTTCTCGAACTTGGGCCTAAATTGTTTATTACTTCTGTTATTTTCTCGTTGCATACAAAATGAAGAACTGAATTGTTCAATTTTTCACAATACTCCGCACACTTTTTCAATATTACTTCTAATTCTGCTTGATCGGTTGAATCAGAATCGTTCCTCTGGCTATAAATTGGAAACGAAAAGACAACCAAAATGAAAAATGAAATAATCATGACCTGCTTTTTCATTTTTGGCCCCCTCTAATTTTAGATTAAATCCTTGAGGCATATTTGTCAATCCGACAAATCAGCTCTCTTTTCCAATCCAGGGAAGCCGGGTTTTAGGGGATTTGGGTTCCCGTTGGCTCTTTTCAGATTCCTTCTTTTATCTGATCCCAGTTTTTAATCATAAATCGTTTTACTACTTCATTGTCCCGGACTTCGAGGGCATATAAATAGCCATTTTTTATGACATAAGTATCTCTTGGCAGAGTTGTTTTATATAAGTAACAACCATCCTTACTGAAGATATCCATCTCTTTTATTTTTACGTCTTCTTCATCCCATGTTTTGTTAGTTTGGACATAAATTCGACCTCTATCATCTGTAATTATCAGGTAATAAAATGGTTGGAAATCCCCAAGATTCATTTCTTTTAGTATACGCCTCTTTTCTGCAGGAAACTTGCGAAAAGGTTCGTCTTTTGTAATTTTATAGAGCAGTTGACCGTTTTTGTCTATTACACTCAAATCGTACTTTTCCGGATAACCGTACACAAAAGTTTTATTATTAATTTTTGAAATTAATGAATTTTTTTCCCATCCTGTTGTTGAAGTCATAATTCCACCACCCGGCGTTTTTCTTGCGTACTTGTTAAATGGAAATTCGGCATAAGTTTCGACTATTTCACCAAGCGGATTAACCTTACATACAGAATTTGTGAAACTTAACTCGGAACGCGTTTGAAAAATCCCAATAATATTTCCGTCTTCATCTAATCTGAAGTCAGAAAAACTCTTTTTTATCTGAAATCCTTTAACATGGTTGCCATGTTTATCGAAAACTTCTATGCCAAAAGCTTGGTCTTTGACATATATATTTCCTGTTGTTTCATTAATCCGTATCTTTGCAGGCAACTCAAACTCACCTGGACCCTGACCTTGTCTACCGATGGTTTGAATATAATTCCCGTTTCTGTTGAATCTCTGTATTCTGTAATTGCTCATGTCTACAACATAAATACTCCCTTGAATATCTACTTCAATATCTCTTACTCGATAAAACCTGTAATTCTCATCATCTTCCGTTCCGATACTTAAATCTTCTTCCAATTCAAACTTAATCTCTCCATACAAGGGCTCTTTAGGATTTTTAATGACTTTTACACCGTCTTCTATTTCTACATTCCCTTTCCACTCAGTTTCTTGTCTGCCAAATGAAAGAAGCATAATAAAGGCTAAAAGAAATAGGACGATAGAAATGACCTTAGTATTGTTTTTCATTTTTACCCCTATAATAATTCTAACTCGCTCAGCTGCTTTTTTCAATCAAGGGAAGCTAGAACATTAGGGGATTTGGGTTTAACCATCTCCTTTATTAATCCACAATATAACCTGATGATGTGTTGCCTTAGCCCATCAGTTGTAGACCATATTGATACATGCCGACCTATTTAATATAATATTTATAAGGGAGCCCTGGGAACCTTGATTGTTCAGAGAGAGAGCATGAATCGATTCGGGGAGATCTTTTTCACTTGTTTACCGGTACTGATGATAATCCTGCTTATTTCGTGCTCATCGCACGACCGGACGGTTTCCCCGTTGATGCCTCAGGACCCCGATAGCAATCTTACTCCACATTCAGCTGCATTATCTGAAATGTCTTGGAAGACTTTTCGAGGGGAGGTTCGAAGCTACCTAAAGACTCGCGACATCATCAGCGGGATCATGGAGGAATACAAGGTCTCGGGGGTATCCATAGTATTGACACAAAAGGATTATATGTCCTCTCGCGTTAGTCCCATAACTTATTCACTCTATATTGGAGTCGAGAATCCGCACACCGGAAAGCCGATTGATGGGCAAACGGTCTTCCAGGCCGGCAGGCTTGGCCAACCCGTCTTTGCCTATCTTGTCATGAGACTCTTCACCGGAGGTCGGTTCAATATCGATCGTCCGCTTTATAAATACCTGCCGAAGCCCCTCCCCGATTATCCAGCCTACCAGGATCTGAAGGGCGACTCCCGCTACAAGCGGCTGACGGCACGGCTAATCCTCAGTCATCAGAGCGGGCTAGTGAACTCGCGTCTAACGCATCCGGAGCATCGATTGACGTTTGAGACGTCCCCTGGAAAAAGCTTCAAATATTCGGAAGAAGGCTATCGACTTCTTCAGTTCGTCCTGGAACAGAGGTTTGGCTGGAGCCTCAACGACCTGGCGAAATTGGTCGTTTTTGATCACCTCTCCATGAAAGATACGAGTTTTGTCCGCGAGCCCCGTTTCGAGGGACATTTCGCAATCGCCAATGGGGGAGGAGACGATTCGAAAAACCTCGCCTCCGATGTGTCTAAGACGTTCATCACCAACGCCAGCGATTACGCCCATTTCATGTGGCCCGTCATGATGCACGGCGGGACGCTGAATCCATTCACTTGCGGCCCATATTTCGAGCCAGTAGTGTCTGTCCATTCGCCGACGATCTTTGAACTACCACACCCCGGGGACCACCAGACTATTCCTAAAAAATTATCCTGGTGCCTGGGTTGGGGGACATACAAGATTCCCGGAAGCCGGGCTTACTTTTTAGGACACCGGCATCAAGGGATCGAGTGCTACGCGACAATATTTGATTCCCGCATGACAGCTGTATCCATTTTTGTTGCCGGGAATGTCCAGCATTCGGTCACTGCCCGAATTCTTCGGGAAATCGTCGGCGAGATCGAGACGCCATTGACGTGGCTCGGATTTGAATAAGCCGGAACCCTTAAGTAATTCTCGGCTTTCTTTCGTGATTTTTTTTGAACATGACTAAGTTTAATTAACTCAGGCTAAAAAGAAAAAACAAACAAAAAGCTATTCTTTTGCATCATTAAATCGCCAGATTAGTATTTCACCTTTACATCTACAGTAAAAAATCTATATTTATCATACGTAATAGTTGTCTCTGACGCCCTTAATATATTTTTTCTCCTCCCCATATACTTTTCTACGAAAACAGTCTTACTGGGGAATCTGATTCCTTTTTCTTCTATGAAATAATAGTGAGTGGTCGTAAAAAGGGGCCTGGGTCTGTCTTTGATCTCTTGTTCAAATTTCTCAAAACCAGCGAGAGATTCCTGTTTAATTTCTATCTTCAGAACAGTGAAATCTTCTTTATCCACCCATGCTTTTCCATAATTGGGATTTCCTTCAATTGCCGTCTTAGGTTTAATTTCTATCACATAAGATTTTCTTCCTTTAATAGTTTCTTCCTTTACAATCTTATAATCGTATTTATCTTGCCACACTTTGCTAAGAAGTCCGACAGGCCCCATTACGGACCTTTTGGAATAGAATCTTTTTGTTTTTAATGGGGCATTCTTCTCGTATTTTTTCTTTCCGTTTTCTTTCAGCAAGATTCTCGTCTCTTCAATTTTTTCGCCTTTTTTAATTAATTGGTAATCATATATATAAACATTTTTTTCTATAATTCGGCTTACGGCACTTCCTCGCATTGTTATATTCCCTGAAAGTGCTATAGTCGGAGAGCTTCCAAGATTGCCTTGAATACCTTGATTTATTTCTTCTTTGATTTCTTCCTGGCAGACAAAAAAGAGGGCTGAATTGGCCAGTTTTTCACAATACTCAGCACATTTTTTGAGTATGGTTTCTAATTCTGCTTGATCAGTTGAATCAGAGTCAGCCTTCTGGCTATAGATTGGAAACGAAAAGAGAAAAAAAATGAAAACTGAAATGATTGTTAGTTGCTTTTTCATTTTTTGCCTCCCCTTTATTTGATATTAAATCCTTGAGGCATATTTGTCAATTTATGCTCTTTACAGTTTTTTATCATTCTGATATAAAGATGACAGTTCTTTTTTGCGGGCTGGAGAGAGTTCCCACCGATGATTCCCATCATCAACCCCCCTTTTGCTGACATCAGCCCGCTCTAATATAAACGTACCTTACCGAATATAGACCACTCCCCACGCAAATGCGTCACAGATTTGCTGAAAACCTGCCTAATTATGGATACGTTTTACTGAGTGAGAGAGAGATTTGAACCCACGACCTCTTGACTGTCAGTCAAACGCTCTCTATATAGACCTCTCTCCAAGGATTAAAAGTGTGTCATATTTGTGGCAGACGGACGCTCATTTGCATAGAAAACGGTTGAATCGTGTTGATAAGGATTGACACTAACTTATTGATATTTCAAGGAGTTAGTCGTCTTCTGTCTGAGAATTGGAAGAATTGCTCCGCCTGGAGCAAGGACATCCCTGAATGCTATCTGGTCACTTACTCACACTAAATGGAAGAGAACCTTCAAGGAAAACTTGAATGGATATCTCAAGTCTTTTTTTCGATGAATTGCTGGGCTTTTTCCAGGGCCTGAGCAATATTCTCAACATTCTCACCAGCGAGCTCGACCAGAGAGGGACTTCCTCCTCCTCTTCCGTTTATCAGAGGAGACACCAAAGGCACAAGCTCTCTCATATCGATGTTGAGCTTCTCCGAACAGCCCAGGATAAGATGTCCCCGCTCCTCTCCTTTCAGTCCGAAGAGCACGACGAAATCGCCTTTGCGGATGATGTTTAATGCCAGAAACCTCACTTCCTCGTGTGTTTTCTCCGCAAAGATCTTCTTGAGAATCTTTCCCTCTGCATTCTGGATGATTTCCTGAGCTTCGTACTGAGCCATCTTTTCCCGCATCTTCCTGATTAAACCCTTCTGGGATTTCAGGTCTGAAAACAGCTTCTCGATCGAAGAGGGAACTTCCTTTTCATGGACGGTCAATCTGTTTGAAAGTTCGCGCAGGATTCTGTTTTTCATTACATAATCCTGAAAAGCTCTCCTGCCGCAGATAAACTCGAACCTGAGATTGTCCCTGATCCTCTCCCACCGGAGTATCTTTATCAAACCCACCTCGCCTGTCCTGCTGACGTGGGTTCCTCCACACGCCGAGTAATCGAAATCTGAGACTTCAACCACTCGAATGAGACCTTTTTTCTTTGGCGGCTTTCTCAACGGCAGACTCCCAACCTTATCTTCAGGTAAAGAATGAATTTTCACCTCTCTATTCTGATATATGATCTCGCTGGCCCGCGTTTCCACACGTTCGACATCTTCCTCTGAAACCTTCCGCAGGTCCATCTCCAGAGTCGAGGCGTCTTCCCCCAGATGAAAAGCAAGAGTTTCCGCCTCCAAGAGTTCGTGAAAGCACTGGGATAAGATGTGCTGGCCCGAGTGCTGCTGCATATGGTCGAATCGTGTCTGCCAGTCAATTTTTCCTTTTACGCTTTCGGCTTCAACATCCTTTTCAAGCAGATGGACGATTTGACTATCCTCTTCGAAAACCTTGACTACTTCGATCCCATCTATCCATCCTCTATCATAAGGCTGCCCTCCGGATTCCGGATAAAAACAGGTCTGGTCAAGGATGACTGCCGGTTTTTGTTCACGCATCCCTTTTTCAACGATTCGTGCTTCAAACTCAACCTGATACGGATCATCCAGGTACAGCCGTTTTGTTTCCTGTTTCATCTGTCTCTCCTTCTCATGGATCGCCGCATTAGACCTTTTGATGAATGAGCCAGGTTAAACGATACGCAGGAACAATAATACCAAAAAAGCCGCTAGAAAGATAACCACACAGGGCCAGAGCAGTATTTTGTAGACATCACGCAAGTCGGCTTTAAAAAAGTCCAGAGTCAGAACCAGGCAGAGGTGAGCGGGGGAAAGAAGAATCCCCACAAAACCGCTGACATATGCAAACAGCACCAGCACCATATCCGGATTTTCCAAGCCAAAGATCGGAAGCAGGATAGGAAAGGAAACGCCCACATAGGCATGATTGACACCTGTCAGCAATCCCAGAAAAAAAGGCACTGTAAAAAGAAGAAGATAGGCGGAAATCCCTTCGGGTTGGAAAACATCGGTCACAGAACTCAAAGCTCCAGAGACCTCGAGTATCCTTTTAAACACCATGACAGAGGCGATGAGAAAAAGAGTCTTTAGAGAAATGCTCTTCCAAATGATCCTCAGGCGTTCGTGAAGGCTCATCCGGAAAAAAAACTGCGTCAAAAGAGATGTGACAGCCAAAGAAAGAAGCATGCTGAACTTAAAAGCAAAAATCAAGATAATGACTAAAAAAATGGGCCAGATGCTGTAACAAAGACTGAGCATACTGTTCAGGGCTCTCTGGCCATCTTTCTCACTCGGGAGGCGATGGACATGCTTAAAAAGAATGATCAATCCCAGTACTGCTGCCAGAACCGTGAAAGGAAACTGGACAGAGGCAATTCTTTTTATAGGAATCTGGAGGATGGCTGAAGCCAGGATCACATTGACATACAGGGGCCAGCAGTATTCCCAGATATGGCGAAACCAGTAGTTGAGAAAGGTCTTCCAGGCAGGCGTCAGCTTCCAGCGCTGCCCGGCCTCCTCCACGATCGGGGCAGACATCAGAGCTCCGCCGATCATGGGCAGAAGGCCTATGAAAGATGACGGCAGAGCGAGAATCAAGCGGGGCTCTGGGATCAAATTCTTCAGAGAATCCACCATTTTCCTGAAATTTCCCTTGAGCTGGAGGAGGTTTCCAAGATAGAGGACAAGAATGATAATCCCGATAAGGCTGAGAGTTTCGGTGGAGATTAAAGCCTCCAGGATGTTTCGAGCCAGAACAGGAAAATCAAGACTGAACGCGATTCCGGTTAGCAGAGCTCCCAGGAAGAGGACAAACCCCAAATCCCACTTCTTCTTGATCAAAAAGAGAAGGACAAGGACGATAAGAACTATTCTTAAAAGATCAGCCATTATTTCCAAGAAAAAGGGGACAGGCCCCTTTTTTAAAGGAGAAGGGCAATCCTTAAAAAAGCAGCCTGTTGGACTCGCTCAGTAATTCGATAACGTTTTTATAATGTCACTGCGAATATAGTGAAGCAATCTCATAGCGGTGTCATTGCGAGGAACGAAGTGACATGGCAATCTCATAAAAAAAAATGCATTTCCCGTAAGAGATTGCCGCGCTTCGCTCGCAATGACACTTTTGCCCTCAATATCATTACAAAAAGAGCACCTTTTTTACTGTGCATAAACAACATAACCTTTTTTAAAGAAGGGGGATAATTCCTCTCCTTCTTAAGTATAAGGACTAAAAGGGACAGTCCCCAAAAAAGGGGCCTGTCCCACTGCTGTCCGGTTGTTGAATTTCAAAATCCTTCTAACTCCAATATATACATAAAGTTACGGCAGATTTCCACCGTAATCGATTTGAACGCAAATTCCAATTTTTTTTGTTGTAACTTCAATAATATCAACAAAAAATTTTTTATTTTGTGTTTAACCGGACACTAGTGGGCCTGTCCCCTTTTTTTTATAAGGAAGATAGGATGCGCGCTGTGATCTTGAAGTGCTTCTTGGCGACCTTATCCAGGGCCTGCGCACCTTGGGCCTTGACCAACTTCAATCCCGCTTCCTCCACGAGAGGGGAAGCGCCCTTCGGAAGATCAATACCGATATCCTGGGAAAGAAAATAAAGCCGCTTCAAAAACTCTGCTCTAGCCAGTATCGAGGCCGCCGCCACGGCTAAATCGGCCTCCGCTTTGGGCCTCTGGATAAGCTCGATATTCTTTCCTCTTTTCATCAGTGCGTTGAGGACATAAGCCTTGTCTCCAAACTGGTCTGTGATGGCCAGCTTACAATTGACTTCTTCCAATACGTTCTCGATAGCTCGGGAATGGGCCCAGGCAAGGATGCGGTTGAGGTTCCTCAGTTTGGTGTAAAGTTCGTTATACTTTTCCGGGCCGATGGCAACGATTGAATGCTTAAATCCCTCTTTAACCGGCTTGGCTAATTCGCGGACGCGATTATCGGAAAATCTCTTGCTGTCCTTGACTCCCAATTCAGAAAGCACCATCTCCTGGTCTTCGGGAAGAAATACGCCTGCCACGACCAGAGGACCGAAATAATCCCCTTTTCCTGATTCATCGGTCCCGATTCTTCCTTTCTCTACGGGAAAAAGATCAGATTGTTGCATCGATTCCTTATTGAATCCTCAGCGCAAGAGGAAACGGCTTTTGGCTTCTTTGATCAAATCCGTCCTGAATTTCGGATGGGCAATGTTAATCAAAGCCACAGTTCTCTCCTGCAAGTTTCTTCCATGAAGATTGGCCACACCGTATTCTGTGACCACATACTTGACATCGGCTCTGGTCGTGACCACTCCTGCACCTTTTTTCAAAAAAGGCACAATCCTGGAAATTTCATCATTCTTGGCCGTAGAGGGAAGAGCGATAATCGGTTTACCTCCCTTCGAATGAGCCGCTCCCCGAATGAAATCGACCTGCCCTCCAAAGCCGCTGTATATGTATGTCCCGACTGAGTCAGAACAGACCTGCCCTGTTATATCGACCTCAATGGCAGAGTTAATCGCTATCATATTTTCATTCCGGGAAACATTGAACGGATGATTCGTGTAATCCGTGGGATGAGCTTCAAAAACAGGATTATTGTCCGAAAAATCATAAAGCCTCTTGGAGCCGAGAATAAAGGTCAAGATCACTTTGTTTGGATGAAATGTTTTTTTGGCTCCAGTAATGATGCCGGCTTCGATGGCTTCCATCACTCCATCGGAAACCATCTCCGTGTGAATGCCCAAATCACGCCTCTCTTTTAAAGCAGAAAGGACAGCATCAGGAATCCCACCGATTCCCAACTGCAGGGTCGAGCCGTCTTCAATTAACTCGGCGATAAAATGACCGATTTTCCTTTCGACTTCAGTAAATGGACTCCTCTCAAGCTGGGGCAGCTCCTCGGAAATTTCAACGATTTTGTGCACGCGGGAGACATGGATAAAGGAGTCTCCTAAAACGCGTGGCATCTCTTCGTTGACCTGGGCGATGACTATTTGTGCCTTTTCTGCGGCCGCTTTAGATGCCAGAACTTCGACTCCAAAACTCATGAATCCATGCTCGTCAGGGGGAGAAAGATGAAGCATGGCCACATTCAGGGGCATTTGATCAGAATAAATCAAACCAGGAATCTGGTGCAGAAAAATGGGAATATAGTCCGCTCGACCCTCGTTTATGGCTTTCCTGTCTGCAGGTCCGACAAACAGGGAGTTGTGACGGAAATGACCCTCCATTTCGGGCTTGGAGAGAGGATCTTCGCCTAGAAGAAGAACATGAACAAGCTCGACATCCTCAAGCTCGTCTTTCCTCGAAGCGAGAGCGTTCAATAAGATATAGGGAGTGGCTGCATTTCCGCTGATATAGACCCGGTCACCACTTTTGATCACAGAGACTGCGTCTTCGGCAGTAACCAGTTTCTTTTTGTAATCATTTACCCAGGTCATAGGAATTCCTTAAATCATATTTATCATCTTTATGAGATTGCCACGCAAGCTCGCAATGACATACACGAGTTGACCACGCAAGCTCGCAATGACA
>CAZSGR010000116.1:10429-10566 GCA_964606185.1 uncultured Eubacteriales bacterium | reverse complement strand
ATTACGAGCGAAGCGTGGTAATCTCATATGGAAAAAATGCATTTGTTTATATGAGATTGCCACGTCACTTCGTTCCTCGCAATGACACCACTATGATGCTTCACTCTGTTTGCAATGACATGAAGGTGAGATTGCCG
>CAZSGR010000116.1:3288-10329 GCA_964606185.1 uncultured Eubacteriales bacterium | reverse complement strand
CACTCCCTTCACTCTGTTTGCAATGACATGAAGGTGAGATTGCCGCACTCCCTTCACTCTGTTTGCAATGACATGAAGGTGAGATTGCCGCACTCCCTTCGGTCGCTCGCAATGACACTTTTATCTCCAGCCTCATTAATAAAATTGTTGCTGAATTATAGAGCAAATATAACTGTCTCCCTTTTTTCTTGGCTTTATTAAGCGTGTGAAATTGGGGACAGTCCCCAATTTTAAATATGATTTGAGGGTTTAAACCAGAGGTGATTCCAGGTCTACCTCAGCCTTTTTTCTTTGAAGGAGCGCTGGACGACGCTTCTCCCTGCCTGTAAATCCGGTAGGTGGGATAAGCGAAGTCAATGTCCGGCTCCTTGCTGAACTTCTCTAATATATCATGGCAGATCGCATCTTGAGTGGACCTTCTCTTCCGGGCTTCCGTCAGGTACCTCAACGTCAATTCCACACCGAAATCAACGATCTTTGTCCAGACGATGGGAGTGAGTTTTTCGTAGTGGATCATGTATTTTTTGGACATGCTTTCAAGCTTGTTTCTGACTTTATCACCCAGGTCCATGTAATCCTTTGATCCGATATCCAGGATGATATCCTTAGCCTTCTTCCAGTTGCTCTCGAAAGTGACCACGGTCTTGATCTCATTCCAGATGTATTCAAAACCCCTTGTGTAGTTAAAGATCGGTTCGGTGAAAACCTTGCCGTTCGGACAGTGGATTATGCGGCCTGTGCTCTGGTCGGCATCTACCCAATTCCCGATTTCGAGAATGGACGTGTAAAAGAGCCTGATGTCGATCACATCTCCACTGATGTTCCCGATGGCGATCCTGTCGCCTGTCTCGTAGGGCCGTCTGACCAGGATAAGAAGCCATCCGGCCATGGATGTGATGGGCTGGTGGAGGGCAAGCGTTAACCCGGCGGCCAGGACACTGATGATGGTGGTCACCGAAGCCGCACTTTTTATCCATATTAAAATGATAGCCAGGATACAGATGAAAGTGGCGATATAAGCGGTAAATTTTCTTAAGGTGTACTTTCTCTTCAAGTCTTTGACGGTTTTGTTGATGATATGGGCGACTGTGAAGGTGATGAGATAGGTGACAACGATGGCCACAAGAGAAAAAACAATCTGGAGGAAAACAGGGGAAGAAGTTAATTCTTTTAGCATGCTTTTTTGGATATATAGCACAGGAAAGAAGTGAAGTCAAAAGCTCATACAAAGCTCATACAAACCAAAACAATATACCCAGCATTTCCCGGTAAGCGCTCAGCATTTTAAATCCGTGATTCTCGAGGCGTCTTGTCCTGAGCATCGGCAAAGGTCGGGAGAAGTATTAAAAATGTGACTACAAAACAAAACAGTTGATCCCTTCGAATTTTCTTCATTTCATCCTCCTCAGCTCTTTCATATAACGTAACAAGGCATTTATTTCATAGATGTCTCATGCCAAAGATTCATGGCAATAGAAAGGAGCATAAAACAGATTGCTCCATTCCGTTTAATGACAAACATTCCTCTAGATGCTAAAATACAAAAAGAAGTTTTTCGAATCTCAAATGGTGAATAATTGATAGGAAGAAGGCCAACGAGGATGAGACATCGGCGTTCTTTTATTTCACTCCTTAGTTTTTTTCTTGTTTTGGGGATCATATCCGCTTTTTCGTGGGCTGCAAACATAGCAAAGGAGAAACCACAAAATGTTCTTCTTATCACAATAGACACCTTGAGGGCAGATAGGTTGAGTTGTTACAGCGATCAACACGTCCTTACGCCAAATATTGATAGTCTTGCTGAGAACGGGGTGCTGTTCTCTCGAGCTTTTTCCAACACATCCACAACTTTACCATCACATACGAATATCCTCTTGGGCACTTCTCCTCTTTATCATGGTGTTCACGATAATCTGAACTTTGTAGTGAGAGAAGATTATTTAACTCTTGCAGAGCATCTCAAAGCCAATGGGTATGAAACTGCGGCCTTCGTTGGTGCTTACCCTCTTGATGTCAGATTTGGCCTCGATCAAGGCTTCGATACTTACGATGTGGACTACCCCCATGACTATCATTTAGAATTGTGGGCTCTGGAAAGACGGGCAGAAGAAGTTGTGGATAAAGCCTGTGAAGGGATAAAAAGCGCGGAATTTCCATGGTTTGTCTGGATTCACTGCTTTGATCCTCACTCTCCTTATGAACCTCCCGAGCCTTTCAAGAGTCGATTCGCTGCGAATCCTTATGATGGTGAAGTCGCTTATGTCGATCTCATGATGGGCAAGTTGCTAAAGTTTCTAAAAGATGAGCAGTTATTCGATGAGATGGTGATTGTCTTTACCGGCGATCATGGGGAATCTTTGGGTCAACATGGTGAGCCTACTCATGGTTTTTTTGCCTATAATTCGTCGATATGGATTCCTTTCATCATGAAAGTTCCCGGAATAAAGCCGAATAACATCGGACAAAATGTCAGCCATCTCGATATTTTTCCCACCATTTGTGATGTTATCGGTGTTCAAAAACCGTCTTTTCTCCAGGGAAAATCCCTCCTTCCGGTGCTGGAGGGGAAAAAATTGGCCGACAGAACAATCTATTTTGAGTCCATGAGACCTTTTTATTCTCATGGATGGGCGCCGTTGATGGGTTTTATTCATAACAATGAGAAGTTCATGGAGTCTCCAATTCCCGAATTGTATGATATGGGAAAAGACTTCGATGAGCTCGTGAATTTGGCTGAACAAAAAAAATTGGATAGTCCCCGGAGGCGGTTGGAGAAGATCATCCTCGATCATTCTTCTGCCGGTAATGTTCGGGCAATAGAACGTGCTGATGCGGAAACAGTGAAAAAGTTGAGAAGCCTGGGCTACATTTCAACCTCTTCGGGTTCTGATAAAAAAAATTATGGGCCCGAGGATGACATAAAAACCCTTATTCCTATCCACAATCAAAACCTAAAGGCCATTAGGCTTCATAAAGAGGGGAGAACCGAAGAATCAAGGGAGATTTTTCAAAATCTCTTAAAGAATAATCAGAACATCGGCATGACTTATGCCTATTACAGCACTGTCTTATCGGATGAAGGGAAAACAGATGAGAGCTTGAGAGTACTCAGAGAGGGGCTCTCCAATTTTCCCGACATGTATGAGATTTATAAGCAGTATATTAAAACTCTGAGCAAAGCCAGGAAGTTCGATGAGATTATCGAGAATTTCAACGAAAAAATTTACAGAGAAATATCTGTAGATCCGGAAGTATGGAACTACGTGGGATTTGCCTATGCGACACAAGAAGATTGGGAAAACGCTACCGCTGCTTTTAAGCGGGCGGTGTCTTTGGATCCAAGATATGCGGAAGCGCTGTTCAATCTTGGAGAAGTCTATCTGTCACAGGCCCTAAAGAACAGAGATCAGGATCTGTTAGAAAAGGCCTCAGAGAGTTTTAAGAAATCCATCGAAATGGATTCGGAATATGCGTATCCTTATTTCAGCTTGGGCAAGATATACCGGCAGGCAGACAACCTTGATGGTGCGATTTATTGTTGGGAAAAGACCGTCGAAATCCAGCCTAACTTTGAGCAAGCCCATTATTATTTGGGAGAAGCCTATTTGGCTAAAGGTGAAAAAGGCAAGGCGCTGAAGAATTTTCTTTACCTTAAAGAAAACTTTTTTCATCGCTATCCTGAAGACCTCAAAAAGAAAATTGAAGATTTGATCAAGAAATGTAAAGACTAGAACAGAGGAAAGGGCGTCAGACTAGCGATTATTTTCCAAGTAATTGGGGACTGTCCCCAATTTTTTTTATGTTTTATTTCCCTCCAGAAAGCATTGGAACTTTCGGACAGGTTTTCTGCAAGAAAGCGCTACTTGATCGGAGGAGATTTCTACAGTTCTTCCGAGAGGACCTATGATAAAGCGATCGAAGAATATAAAAAATTACTGGAGCTGTACCCTGATGATCCTACGGGAAATCACAATTTAGCAATCAAGTATTCGGACCAAGGAGAAAAAATAGGCTTTGGAGAATAAAGAACCTTCAGAGCCCAATTACGCACAAATTCAGGCCATGCAGCATGCGAGGCATTGAGGCTGTAAATATAACTTTACAAGTGATACATTAATAGAGGACTGGTCAGGAGAAAAATCTTATGTATGATAAAAAAGACCGTTCTATGGGAGCAAAATTTTATTCGGCCATTTTCATCTTTATAGCGACTTTGATCCCTAGTTGGCTCATGTTTGCAGAGGCAAAAGATATAATTGTCTGGCTGAGACCATATAAAATACACGGAGATTTAGCTCGCCAAATCATCTTATCATCTTGTTTGGGCTTTTATTTTTTAAGAATTTTAGTCACTTTGTTCGTTTTTATGAGACGCAAAGTTCGTTGGATTGAAGCGATTATCGTCTCGCCTTTTTACATATTAATGTTTTATTGGTTTGCTTATTCCATAAGTGATAAATCACAAATGTTTGGCATGGTCGTTATTATTGGGATATTACTTTATTTGATTGGTTCTTATCTTAACACGTACTCAGAATATAACCGCCATATATGGAAGAAGCAGGAAAAGAATAGAGATCATCTTTATACCGAAGGTTTATTCAGATACTCAATGCACATAAATTATTTTGGAGATTCTCTCCTGTTCATTGGACTTGCTATGATTACTGAAAATATTACTTCATTATTGATCCCGGCAATAGTCATCTTCAATTATCTTGTGATCTTCATTCCAAAACAGGATCGCTATTTACACAAAAAGTACGGAAAAGAGTTGGAACAATACACACGAAGAACAAAGAAGTTCATTCCTTTTTTGTACTAAATGATAACATAGAGCTTTACGAAAAATTTCTCGACCTCTGGAGAGACAGTGACTCAGTTATCGCTGAGGTGGAGGATGCAGAGAAGAGGCTGGCTGGGTTGAAGAGTCAGTGATTTCTCCCAAAAGCATATTTACCCCATTTTTCATATGCTTCCTTAGTTGGTATCCCTTTTTTTTGTTGGCAGAAGAGAAATTGATTTTTCGTTTTAAGCTGATTGAATCAGGTCATTTTAAGCTTTCCGGTTTCAATTCCTGGATAATCTTTGCATCCACCCAGTAAATATCCGCATTCCCATTTCCAGGACTGTTGAGGATTTTAATCTTTTGCTCATAAGTGAGCGGAGTCTCTGAATACTCTTTATGGGTTGTCTTCCGGCTGGAAAAAAAGAAATATTTTCCGTCAGACGAGACAAACGGATAGACTTCGGATACACTGGTGTTGATTTTCCCCCCCCATATTTTTTGCTTCTGTCCATGAACCGTCTTCTTTTCGGAAACTGACAAATATGTCCCATGACCCAAATCCGTCATCGCGCCTGCAAAACAAAAGGTAGCTTTCATCAGGAGCAATATAGAGTTCTTCTTCGTAAAATTCTTCTGTGTTTATCGAATCCCCCAGTTTTTTCATTTCAGTGTAGTCACCGTTGACATATTCTGATATCCAGATATCACCCGTAGCTAGGTATAAATTCCCGCTCTCTGCGACAGCTGGATATCCGTATATCGAAGGTTTGAGAACTTTGAGCTCTCCCCATCCGCCATCGATTCTTTCTGTGATCCTGATGCGACCTATCTCTAAACGTTCACCCTTGCCATCTAATGGTCTGCGTGAAGTGATGAACATCTTTTTTCCGTCCGGCGATATATAATACCCTTCTATGATGTGGCCCGAAAAAGAAGCTACTTCGGGTTTTGTCCATCGGCCGTCTTTTTCTTTCATGGTGCAGATAACCGGAAACGGGACTCCCCAGAGTTGGTAATAAATCTCCCTGCCGTCCGGAGAAAACACTGCCTTAATCTCACTATAGCCGGCAGATAAGATTCCGGGTGCAAAGATCTCCGGCTCCATCCCAGGAGGCTTCTGGCCGAGATAAGGACCTTTGAGCACAGGGAAATCATCCTGCTGAGCGCAGTGGCAAAACAATAATATTCCGAATCCAAAAATTGCCATTAGAATAACCCTCTGTTTCATGACTTGTTCTCCTTACTTCAATTCTTCCGGTTTCAACTCTTCGATGACCCTCGCATCCACCCAGTAGATATTCCCGGTTCTTCGAGGATTTGGCCGGCTACTGGTAAAAAATAAATACTTTCCGTCCGGCGTGACATACGGCCTGGCTTCAGAGTCCGAGGAATTCACACTTGCACCCATGTTGATGGGCTCCGTCCAGGAACCGTTTTGTTTTCTAAAATAGACATAAAGGTCCAGTCTACCAATACCGCCATCCTTTTCTTGGCAGACGATGAGATAGCTTTCATCAGGGGCCACAAACGGATCGATATCTCTGTCCTCAGTATTTACCGGCGCGCCCACATTCTCGGCCTTTGCGTATTTGCCGTCGATATCTATAGACCGCCATACATCCGTCCCTCCGGCACCCACCTCACGGCGGCTCATGTAGTAGATAGTCCCATTACTGGTGACTGCAGGATAGTTTTCATAATACTGTTCCGTATTGATCGACCGACCGAACATTACGGGTTCGGTCCAACCGTCCATCTCCAGCTTGACGGCCCAGATGTTGGCCTCTTCCATGAACATCCTTGTTGTATTATCAGGCGATTTTAAAGTGGTAAAATAGATCGTCTGTCCGTCCGGACCCACGGTGAAATTATAAGGCGCGTACTCGCTGAAAGGAGCGATCCGCGGCTTTGTCCAACGGCCGTCCTTCAATTCCGTCACATAAGTCGGCCTGAGCCTCCAATCGCCTTCGGGTTTCATACTGGTGAAGACGAAAACAGTCCCGTCGTTCAGGAATCCAGAACAGCCTTGGAACTCGCCTTCAAAGAATATACCCGGATCAAACAATTCAGCTGTCATTCCTGGGGATTCCTGGCCGAGGTAAGGACCTTTGAGTACGGGGAAATCATCCTGCTTTGCGCAGTGGCTAAACAGTAATATTCCGAATCCGAAAATTGCTATTAAAATAATCCTGTGTTTCATTATTTGTCCTCCTTACTTCAATTCTTTCGGTTTCAATTCTTCGATGACCCTC
>CAZSGR010000116.1:0-3188 GCA_964606185.1 uncultured Eubacteriales bacterium | reverse complement strand
GTTTTTCATACTTTGATAGACCGCACCAATCCAGTAATTCGTATCCAGCCCCTGGAGAAATATATTATAGGATTCATAATCCTTCAACACTCTTTCTTTTTGCATATCCTCAACGCTCTTTCCCTCTTCCATCCCGTTTTTAACGATTTCTATGGTTGTGAGGAGCATTTTCTGGTAATCCAAAAATCCTTCCGTGGAAAGGTCGCGGCCATGTCCGCTTATGAATTTTGTGTCCCCAGGAAACACATCGATGATTTTCTCCAGCAGGTTCATGTATTCCTTTACTCTTGGACCGATGGATGGAAAAGACTGGGAAATCAGCAGGTCGCCCATTTGGACGACTCCTGAGCCAGTAAAATGAACGATCAAATCTGAATCTGAATGAATTCCCGGATAGGCGACAATCCGAATTTCTTCGTCGTTGAATCGCAGGGAATAATAGGTGTCAAATGCTTTTCCGGTCTTGCCTTTCAGTGGTCCTTTCCCTCGAATGATAATTCCCGCAGACGCCATTTGCTCCAGGTTCTGATGATCGATTTTAATCGTACTCTCTGTGCCTATATGATTCCCGTTCGCATGATCCCAGTGAAGGTGGGTGTTGATGATATATTTTATTTTGTCATCTTTAAGGGCCTTAATCGTTGTTTCCAATTCCTCGACAGCCCGCTTATTGAATCCGGTATCGACCAGCAATATTCCGTCAGGTCCGACTGACGCTCCGATATTCACACGGCTTCTAAAGGGAATAGTCATCCGAAAAATATTCCTGGCTAAACAGGATACATCCAGATCCTTGATGTCTGAGTAAATCCCTCCCTTTGAAGAAAGGAGCTGTTCGATCTTGTCAAAACCACGATCAGACGCATAATCCAGGGGAGTCCTTCCTTCGTTATTCTTGGCATTCAAATCAGCTCGCTTTTCGATCAACAACTGAACCGATTCAAACTGGCCGAGGTTGGTTGAATAGTGCAGCGGAGTTTCACCGGTTATCGTTCTCAGGTTTAAAGAAGCCCCCTTTTCTACCAGCAATTTGACCACCTCACTGTGCCCCAAAGCCGCTGCATAATGCAGCGGAGTTTCATCCGCTACATTCTGGATGTCCACCACAGCTCCCCTTTCGATTAAGAAATCAACGATTTCCACATGTCCGCCTTGAGCTGCCCAGTGGAGAGGCGCTTTCCCATTTCCGCCAGGCGTATTGATCAAACCAGGGTCTTCATTTACTAAGGCCTTCACTCGTTCGAGGTCTCCCTTCAATGCGGCCTGATGAATGTCCGCAGCTATGCCTTGAACAGTAAAAAGAAGCAGAATCACTGACACAACAATAGTTTTTCTGATTTTCTTCACGGCTTTCCCTCCATTTTTTCAGGTACTCATGAAAAATCTCCCTATAATATTATTATTGAGGCTGAGCCTCTGAGAGTCAACTTAAACAATCCTGTAGAAACTGCAGGAGTCCTCGACTCCATCATCTTGGTGTAGATAGAGAAATAAGAATAGTCATCTTCATTGTACAAAAGTCCGGTTTATAAAATTTGGATATTTGTTCTGGATGGATTCAGGGAAATAGATTATGTCAATAAATTGAGTGTTATACTACTCTCAATATCGTCGTCTAGACTTCAGTTTTTATTATCTCTTAAAATTATAATTTCTATATTAATAGTAAAAGGCAGGTGACTGAGACAACAAAACCTTTGAAAGGATTAAAAGGTTTCTCTACTGCACGTTATATTCGAGAATAATTAATCCTTTCGAACCGTCGGCGAGAAAAATATATTTTCCCTCGACAAACAAATCATGTAAACCATTCAGATTAGTAATCTTAACAATTATTTTCGGTTTCTGGGGCTCCACCACATTCAAAATTTCAAATTCGAAATTATCGGCAACAAAGAGACTGCTATTATCGAACCATACACCTAAAGATTCGCCGCCGTCATCAAAATGACCGAGGATATGATATTTGCCATCGCTTCCTATACGGACGATAAATATGCCATTTCCATGACAGCCAACATACAGTTCCTGAAATTCCTTTGAAGTGTCAATGAAAATGTCCCATGCTCCCGCTGTTTCAGGCACTGTTGCAACTAATCGCGGTGCGGCTGGATCGGATACATCTATAACCTCCAAACCGCCCTTAGAATCAGCAAAATAGACGACATTATCTGCAATCTCAACGGCTTCGCCCACACCCCCATTATTAAATATGCCGATTCCACCTAACAGTCCTGATAAAAGGATTTCTTTTTTCATAGAATAACTCCTTTGGTTTTCGTTTTGATCTCGTCGTTTGTGATTTTTATATCTGATTTGGGGAAGAGGGGATTGTATGACTTCAATGAGAGATTTGGTCTACAGCTCCCAACTTATCTTTCGCAATAAGAGTTCAAAACAATATGGATATCTTTACTTTCTTATCTTCCCTTTCGCAAACAAGAAATAATCTCCCTTGTTTTCAGCGCAGGCAAATTTTGTCTTGGTGTTTTCCTTTTCTGCATCGTGGGCAAATTCTTGGTACATGTATTCGAATCCGAGCACGTGCATGGGAAACATGACATCCGGTTTCAATCTTTCCAGAGCATAGAAAATCCCGTTCTTTACAGCTTCAGGATCATTGAATCCACAGCCGGTAATAGGCAAAAAGGCCAAGTCAACACTGCTGCATTTATCTGCCAGATAATCAATTTCATCGGTGTAGGGCCCCTTGAGATCTTTTTGTTTGCAGGCATGGTCCCCAGCATGGAAGATGGTGAGGCCGTCTACCTTGACAAGGAAACCCACACCTGCGTCGGTGGAAGCAATCGTTGAGACCTCCATACCATCGATCGTCTTCATTTCTCTGGGGAGGAGGATGGCAGCCTCGGATGCTTTTTCGGGTGTAAAACCCAGGATATACTCAATGCCGTCAATGGATTTCTTCCAGTCAAATATGCTTGGATGAAAATGATCGTTATGTTCGTGGGTCACGAACACATAAACATCTTGATCCTTTATCTCCTTGGGATTAATGTGCCCGTTGACGAGCAAAGGTTCGTCCGCTTGGGGCCCAAAGACATGATAGTCGAAGATAAGAAGCTTGCTCTTTGTTTTGATTGCCCAGCCGCTTGTTCCCAGATACCAGATTGCGGCTTCTCCAGCCTTGAGTTTCTTTTTTAAAAGAGGGGACATGCCGAAATTTTCTT
>CAZSGR010000115.1:0-10606 GCA_964606185.1 uncultured Eubacteriales bacterium | reverse complement strand
ATCTTTTCTTTAATCTTTTTTGTATTGATTTTTTAGCCGAAAAGAATAAACTAGTAATCTTCCATAGGTGCAATATGTGAAAGGAGAAGATATGAGCCAATGTAAAATTTGCGATAAAACCATTGATGAGAAGAATCCATATTTTGTCCTCTCTTTCAATAAAGAAGCCACTGAAGAGGGAGAGAAAAAAACCATCCATTCTGAAGAAGGGGCCACAATCTGTGAAGAATGCGGCAGCGAAGGCCTGTCCTCAGTCCTCAGGAATCTCAAACTCATCGATGACGCCGATACAGAGCTAAATGAAAAAATGAAATCACTGGAAAAGTCTGTCGACATGCTGGAGTTGATGAAGGAGTACGGCATTTCCGGGGAAAAAGTCGGAACGAAGAACCAGTATCTCACAAAATGTCCTTTTCACAATCAGGAAGCCTCCTTTTTGATCGATGCCAAGAATAAAGACTACTTCTGTTTCTGCGAAGGATTAAAAGGAGACATCTTTAGCTTCGTCATCAATTATGATAGAGACGTTGAATATAAACACACGACATTGAAGCAAGCTGTCGACCACTTGATGGAGAAATTCCCGACTCAATAACCTTGGTTTTCTGTCCTAAAAATCGTCTTCTCCCCCTCTTTGGGACCTACGCAAGAAATTGTAAACAATGGAAAAAGGTCTTATTTTTTCTTGAAATTCAAATTTTTTTATGTTATAGGTTACCAAAAAGGTAAAAAATTACTATCTTGCATGAATGGAGGAGGCGGATGATTAAGAAAAGAATCCTAATATCCTCATTTCTGCTTTTACTCACCTTTTCTTTTGCAGGAATTGCATTCTCACAGCAAGGCGGCACACTGGAAAGAATTGTTGTGACTCCTCTTGGAGATACTCTGGAGGTGAAGATATATCTGAGTCCGTACACTTACCATCGTCAATTCAGACTCTATAATCCGAGTCGAATCGGAATTGATTTCTTCAATGTCAGAAGCATAAGTGCCTCCCGCAATATTGATGTGAGTGTTCTGGGAATCAAATCCATCAGTGTCTCTACTTTAGGCACGAGGGTAGCTCGAGTCTTTTTTCATCTCACTGATGAATTCCCCCCTTATATCACAGAGAAATTCGCAGGTGGTCTAAAAATTGTGTTCTGGACAGAGAAAGAACCCCCCATGGTCGAAGAAAAAGTGGAAATTACAGTCGAAAAAGTTGAGGATGTCATTTGCGACATAAAGGTCCAACCCACCCGGGCGAACCCGAACGATCCCATCTTCATTGACATGAGCGGCTCTCAGTATGCCGAATCCATGGTCGTCGATGTTTTTGATCCGGAAGGCGCTAAAATCGCCTCCAAAGAGCTCTTCCCTGAGTCTCCTCAGTGGGAAGTCAATTTGGATAAATCCGGAGAATATACCTTTAAGGGAAAAGCCTTCAACATTGAAGGAAATGTTTCAGAAAACCCCTGCGAAGCCACGATCTTCATCAACTTCCCCCCCTTCTCCAATCTGGAATGCCGTAAGTGTGAAGGCGCAGTCGGAAAAAAAATTGTCCTGGATGCTTCTGGGTCCACTGATCCAGATGGAAAGGTGGTGCAGGTCGATTTCGAAATAATCGATGAGGAAGGAAATCTGGTAGACAGGTTTTCGGATACCGAAATGCCCTTTGCTTGGGAAAAAGCTTTTAGTAAGAAAGGCATTTATTCAGTAACAGCTGTGGTTACGGATGACCTCGGTTCCATCTCTGAGCCTTCCATGGTTGATGTTAGAGTCAAACAGAAAAAAATGCTCTTCCTGTTGGATGTCGGTGCGCTCGCTGCTAGAGGAGAGGGAACGTATGTCGGGTATGGCACGGCTCGCGCTGGCATTCTTTTTAAGCTCTCTAAAAACTTAGATGTTATCCTCGCGGGCGGAGGGGCCTACACGCCTGTAGATTCCGCTCCCTGGGAACAACAATTCTTCACCGGTACCTTGATATTCAACATGCGCGCCGGCCCAATTTTTATTGGATTGGGCGGTGCTTACACAACCCGGTACAAAACGACCATCCAGAATGATTACGGTGAGGTCATCACCAACGTCGGGTTTGACCTGTTTGCTAAATCCAAAACCACAGTCTCAATCTTCCTCGAGGCATCAGGACCGCCAGTAGACCTTTCTATCCAGGATAATCATAAGTTAATGCTCGGTTTCAGACTACTCTTCTAATCAAAATCAGTTCTTAAGAAAAGCAGGAGGGTCGAGGAGAAATCCTCGGCCCTTTTTTTATTCGCTATAGGATTTGGGGGCGTTCCCCAAGGAAGAAAAAAAGGATAGGTGTTTATGCTTAGTCATTAGGTAACACTTTTGTTGATGGTATTGAAGACAAAAGTGTCATTGCGAGCGAAGCGCGGCAATCTCTTATGAAAAAATGCATTTCTTCTTATGAGATTGATTCACTCTGTTCGCAATGACATTATAAAAGTGTTACTGAATTATTGAGTGAGTACAACAGGCCCTTTTTTTTAAGAAGAGGGACAGTCCCTGAAAAAAGGGGCCTGTCCCCTTTTTCTACAGATGAGCGTTTTGATCTCAGGTGGAACCTTGGGGAACGTCCCCATTTTCCCGCTGAAAAAAAAATAGATTTTTCTTATTTCAACTGTCCGACTGCTTTCTCAACCGCCTCCAGGATCTCATTGGATTCCACCACCTCTTTAAGCTTATTGATGTCGTTGAAAAGAGGACGGTCCTCTTCAAGTTTCTCGACGTATTTCCGGATAACATCGTATGCCGCTTGAATCCCTTTACTGGGTTTGATTGGCTTTCGAAAATCAATAGCCTGGGCACCTGCCATGAATTCTATTCCCAGGACAGCCTGGGCATTATCGATAATATCTCGAGTCTTGAGAGCTGTGGTCATACCCATGCTGACAAAATCTTCCTGGTCAGCTGCAGCAGGTATGGAACCCGTGGCTGCTGGATGGGAAAGGATCCTGTTCTCGCAGACCAATGCTCCGGCAGTGTATTGAGAGAGCATCAGACCGGAGAACATTCCCGCGCCCTTGGTGAGAAAGGCGGGAAGCCCCATGCTCAGATGAGGATTCATCAACCTGTTCATTCTCCTCTCCGAGAGGACACAGACAGTCGTGACCGCTGTTCCCAAAAGCTCAAGAGCGAAGGCCATCGGTGTTCCCTGAAAATTGGCTCCGGTGAGAACCAGGTCTTCATCCGGAAAAAAGGTGGGATTATCCGCCGCTCCGTTGAGTTCGATCTCCAGCATGGTGCGAGCCCATTTGAGAGCGTCCCGGGCTGCTCCCATCACCTGTGGTGTACTCCGGAGACTGTAGCAGTCCTGAAGCTTTTTTCCCTTTTGAGCGAGAAGCTCACTGCCTTCGGTTATTCTCCTTATGTTCTCGCTGGCTTCGACGGCTCCGGGATAACCCCGCACTTTGTGCAGCCGTTCGTCATAGGCCTTCATGTTGGCGTTCAGGACTTCCAGAGTCATGGCCGCAACGATCTCCGCGTTCATTATCCAGCGCTCAGCATCGTATATCTCCAGAGCTCCCATGCCGGCGATGACATTGGCGCCGTTAATCGTCGCCAAGCCATCACGCGCTTCATAAACTATGGTTGGTATTCCTGCTTTCTCCATGGCCTCTTTTCCAGGGAATCGCTTGCCTTTGTAAAACGCCTCCCCTTCTCCCATGGGAACCAGGGCCATCTGAGCCATGGGAGACAGGTCACCGCACGCTCCGACAGATCCTTTCTCGCAAACAACAGGAGTCACGCCTTTGTTCAGAATTTCTTTCAGAGTCTCAACAACCACGGGCCTCAGGCCCGAATGGCCGTGGCAGTGACAGTTGATACGGCTCAGCATGGCTGCCCGTACGATCTCGGCAGGAAAAGGCTTTCCGTATCCGGCTGCATGGCTGTAGATGAGATATTTCTGGTATTCCTCCACCTGTTCTTGAGTCAAAACCACTTCGGAAAGCTCACCGATGCCGGTATTCACTCCATACAGGATCTCTTTTTTCTTTATCTTATCCTCAAGAAGATCTCTGCATTTTTGAATTCTTTTCAATGCCTCAGGATGAATGGAAATGCTCTCATTATCCCTGGCCACTTTGACGACTTTCTCGATCGAGAGGTTATGACCATCCAAGGTGATTGTCATGGTGAATCCTCCTTTTGTGTGAAATCATCCGAACAATAAACTCTATAAAAAGAATCATGACAAGGCAAGAGATTATTTTATCGTTTATCGGGGTCGTTCCCCATATTTCGTCCCCATATTTCCGGACCGACCCCATATTTCTAGTCTAAGGTGGCACCTTGGGGAACGTCCCCATATTTCAGGTTGACATCTTTTTTTTGACAGGATATAAGTAAGATTCTCAAAATCCACCTAAAACTTACATGAATTTGGAGGTATACAATGGGTAAAGAAATGAAGAGGATAATGGTCACTGGAGCTGTCGGACAGATCGGCTCTGAATTGACAATGGCTCTGCGCGAGAAATACGGTAACGACAACGTCCTTGCCACGGGACACAAGACACAGCCCAAGCCTGAGCTCAGGGATTCTGGCCCGTTTGAGTTCATCAACGTGGCTAAAAGAGAAACAATCGAAGAAGTCGTTAAAAAATACAATATCGATACCATCTATCATATGTCCGCCATTCTCTCTGCGGCGGGAGAAAAAAATCCAAAGCTCTGTTGGGATGTCAACATGAACGGAACCTATAACATTCTCGAGTCAGCCATCGAGCATGAGATGACAAGGATCTTTATTCCCAGCTCTATCGCCGCCTTCGGCCCCGAGACTCCCATTGACAACACACCTCAAGAAACGGTTCTCAGGCCAAAAACCATGTACGGAGTGACTAAAGTCGCCGGAGAGCTTCTCTGTGATTATTACGTCAAGCGTTTTAACCTGGATATTCGCGGCTGCCGCTATCCCGGCATCATCAGCAATGAGACGCTTCCCGGCGGGGGAACGACCGACTATGCGGTGGAAATTTACTACGAAGCCATCAAAAACAAAAAATACACCTGTTTCCTCAGGGAAGATACACGGCTGCCGATGATGTACATGCCCGACTGCCTCAAAGCAACCTTTGACCTGATGGAAACGGAGTTCTCCAAGCTTATTCACCACTCTGACTTTAACGTCACTGCCATGAGCTTCTCAGCCGGCGAATTAGCCGCTGAGATCAAAAAACACATCCCTGAATTCACCGTCGAGTATGAACCTGATTTCCGTCAGGAAATAGCTGACTCCTGGCCGAATTCTATCGACGACTCCGCTGCCCGAGAGGAATGGGATTGGGAGCCA
The DNA here is from genome assembly GCA_964606185.1 of uncultured Eubacteriales bacterium. Taxonomy (GTDB): domain Bacteria; phylum Acidobacteriota; class Aminicenantia; order Aminicenantales; family Aminicenantaceae; genus SOIA01. The sequence goes on along the minus strand of CAZSGR010000115.1, from coordinate 5,301 downwards.
GAATACGATATAGCCAAGATGACTGAGGATATGCTCAACGTCCTGGGCAAGCGCCACGCAGAAGGAAAGCTGGATTACTAAAGCTAAATCGGAAAAGCCGACCATCCTGAGAATTAACGAAAAACCTGATTGTGAAGACGACTGGCTCGTCTCTCAGGGATTTTAAGAGTCTGCTTCCATTTTCTTTGATTCTGTTTTACGAATACACTCCGCAGTACGCTCGATTCCCTTGAATCTCTCAGGCCCTGGCTTTATCATTACCTGACTAATCCAATTTTTCCTTGAAAAAGGTCGGCAACGAAAACGCAGCCCGGTGGATATCTGAGTTATAGAATTTGAGCTTCCCGGGAGGTCTCCCCTTTATTTTTAAGGGCTGGACTCTATCCGAAATATAAAAAAAGGACCAGATCCCTCCCGGATAGGTCGGAACAGGACTTGAGTAAAAACTCACGATTCGAAAAAGAGTCCTCAAGAAATCATTCTTCTTCTTGATCGAATCCATAGAGAAAAAAGGCGAGCCGGCCTGGCCAACGACTATGCCATCTTCGTTGAGACACTTCTTTATACCGCTGAAAAATTTTTTTTCATGAAGTGAAACGGAAGGGCCAACAGGATCTGAAGAATCAATAATGGCGACATCGAACTTCCTGTCCGTCTTCCGAACAAATTCCCATCCGTCAGCAATGATCAACTCGGATCTCTCGTCATCCAAGGAAGAAAAAAGCCAGGGAAAATACTCCTTGGACACCTCTATGATCAGCGGGTCGATCTCCACCAGACAGACAGATTTGATCGGATAGCGAAGAACTTCTTTGAGCACTCCACCGTCTCCCCCGCCGATGATGAGCAGGTTTCGGGGGGACGGATGGGCCTGAAGAGCCGGATGAACGAGCATCTCATGGTAGAAAAACTCATCCTTTTCTGTTGTCTGGACCAGGCCATCCAGGAGAAGGACTCTGCCAAAATACTCGTTCTGGATGACTTCTATCCTTTGATAGGGGGAATCCTGCTTATAGAGTTGTCTGTTGGCTTTGAAGAAGATGCCGCTCGAAGGTGTGTGGTATTCCTTTACCTCTATTGAAATATCTTTGCGCTCTTTCTTCTCCGGCATCACAATTCCCAGATGAAGGGTTTTTTATCCGTTAGGATCTTTCCTTTTTTCAAATCCTTCAATAAATAGAGCGGTAAGGCAAAATAGCCCTTATGAAGGCCAGGATGATAGAACTTGAGCTTTCCGATTTTTCGACTGTGAATTATTGATGAAATTTCATCTTCTGCGAATTTCAAAGGGTCCTCTGACCTGGAAGCCAGGATAAAGCCCCAGGGCAAACCGAAAGAAAGAACAAAAGTCCAGTACGGCCGAACCAGAGGGAAAACTCTCTCCAAGGTCTTTACCAGAGAGCAGTAAAATTGATTATAAACAGGATCGGTGCTCCCCGCTTGAAGAACAAACAGCCCATTCTCTTCCAAGATTTCAAAAATCCTCGAAAAAAACTCTTCGGTGAAAAGATAAACAGAGGGGCCCTTCTCTAAAGGCTCGGTGAGGTCTGAAATGATGATATCAAATTTTTTTTGTGTCTTTTCGACAAACTCACGGGCATCTCCGTAGACCAGATTAGTCTTTGGGCTCGAAAAAGCTCCATCAGACCACTCGGGCAAATACTTCCGGCACAGCTCGACTAATTTCTTGTCAATATCCACCATGGTGGCTTTCTCTACTGTATCGTGCTTGAGCACTTCTCGCAATGTCGCTCCTTCTCCTCCTCCAAAAATCAGCGCTCTCCGGGGAGAAGGATGAGTGATGAGCGTGGGGTGCACGATGGATTCATGGTATATATATTCATCGACCTGAGCGGACTGAATTTTTCCATCCAGGAAGAGAACCTTGCCGAGAAACTGATTGTGAAAACACTCGACATACTGATGGTCTGTCTTTCCTCTGTAGTACAATTTGTTGATTTTGAATCGCCGGATGAAGTTCTCTGTGTATGTCTCGGCGTAATAATTCTCCTCGTTTCCCATAGCAGAGATTATAACAAGGAAGGGATATAGAGTAAAATCCGATGAATCATCCGAAAAAAGCCAAATAACATAGACCTTATCTTTAATTTTTGGTATAGTTTGGAATTCAAAAGGAGGTTTTTCATGTACGGTAAAGTAAAGGATGATTTAACAAAAGAAATCCAATCCATTCGCGACGCGGGTTTGTTCAAAGGTGAACGAGTCATCATGACTCCCCAGGGAGCAGAGATCGAAGTGAAGGGCGGAAAAGAAGTTTTGAATTTCTGCGCCAACAATTATCTCGGCTTATCAAGCCATCCCAAAGTCATAGAAGCGGCCCACAAAACCCTTGACGAATGGGGATTCGGGATGAGTTCAGTCCGGTTCATCTGCGGAACACAGGACATCCACAAGATATTAGAGCAGAAGATATCCAAGTTCCTCCAGACCGAAGACACCATCCTCTATGTTGCCTGTTTTGACGCCAACGGCGGGGTCTTTGAACCCCTTATCGGAGCAGATGACGCCATCATCACCGACCAGCTCAATCATGCCTCGATCATCGACGGGATCCGTCTCTGCAAGGCCCAGAGATACATATACAAGCATGGGGACATGGCTGACCTCGAAGAGAAATTAAAGGAAACCCAGAATTTGCGCTACCGTCTGGTCGCAACTGACGGCGTATTTTCCATGGACGGAGACATCGCCAAGCTGGATGAAATCTGCGCCCTGGCAGAGAAATACGATGCCATGGTCATGATCGATGATGCCCATTCCACCGGGTTTATCGGAGAGACCGGAAGAGGCACTCCGGAATACAGGGGAGTGATGGGCAAAGTGGACATCATTACCGGCACGCTCGGAAAAGCCCTCGGAGGAGCTTCAGGCGGATTTATTTCTGGAAAGAAGGAACTCATCGAGCTCTACAGACAGCGCTCAAGACCTTACCTGTTCAGCAACACATTGGCCCCGGTCGTTGTCGGCGCCTCCATCGCTGTTTTCGACCTGCTTTCTGAAACTACGGAATTGCGGGACAAGCTGGAAGAGAACACAAAATACTTCCGGGAAAAAATGACAGAAGCAGGTTTTGACATCACGCCCGGTATCCATCCGATCGTTCCCATCATGCTCGGCAAGTTTGAAAACGATGCCAAGCTTTCTCAGGATATGGCCAGCGACCTCCTCGAGGAAGGCATCTATGTCATCGGATTCTATTATCCTGTTGTCCCTAAAGGACAATCAAGAATCAGAGTCCAGCTCTCCGCCGCCCATGACAGACACCACCTGGACAGAGCCATAGAGGCTTTCACTAAAATCGGAAAGAAACATAACGTTATTTCTTAATAGAGAACGAGGCGGATCAAAACCTACGAGCGAATGACCGCTCATTATCGGGATCAGGCCTTGTTAGAATTGTTGCCGGGTAATCGTAATCAACTTCCGTATCTTGAAATCCTGATAAGGCTTGATCCCGATTCCTAGATAAATAAAAAGGGGACCGTCCCACTGCTGTCCCAAGGTTGAAATTTAAAATCATCCTAACTTCATTAATTATAATAGGTTATAGCTGATTTTCACCGTAATCGATTTGAACCAAAATTTCTGTTTTTCATGTTGCAATTTCAATTATATCAACACAAATTTTTTTTTTTAGAAACGTTGGGACACTAGTGGGACGGTCCCCTTTTTTTTCGGCTATTCCTCTTCTTCGACCTTTTCCATTGTGATCCCGGTGTACCCGTAAAAAATGGAGACAACAGGATTCGACAGATTCAAAAAGGCATAAGGCAGGTATAGAAGGGGGTTGACTCCCAACGTGGCATGCATGAAAGCTCCGCAACTGTTCCAGGGAATGAGCGGAGAAGTGAGCGTTCCGGCATCTTCCAAACAGCGGGACAGGTTTTTCGGGTGGAGACCCCGGGAATCAAAGGCATTTTTGTACATCCTCCCCGGGATGACGATGGCCATGTATTGGTCGGAAGCAATGGCATTCATTCCTATGGAACTGAATATCGTCGTGGCAACCAGAGAGCCTGTCCTCTTCACTCTCTTGAGAAAAGCCCGGGCTAAAACCTCCAACATTCCTGTTTTTTCCATTATGCCGCCGAAAGAAAGCGCACAGATAATCAATGCCACCGTATCCATCATGCTCTGCAGTCCCCCCCTGGTCAGCAGCTCATCCACCGTTTCCACTCCGGTCTGAGATACAAACCCGGAATGAGCCGCGCTGACGACCTCGGCCAGAGAGCTGGACTGAGTGACCATGGCAAAAATCCCACCCAGGAGGGTTCCCGCCAATAATGCAGGAAGAGGCGGCACCTTCTTGACAACCATCACAATCACGAGCAAGGGAGCCAGCAGGAGTATGGGATGTACGAAAAAATTCGATTTTAATGTAGAAAGAATCGTTTCCACATTTCCAGTTTCAAGCACTCCACCAGAAAATCTCGTCCCGAGCAATCCAAACAGGATAACGCTGAGAACATACCCTGGAGCTGTCGTGTAGACCATATGCCTGATGTGTGAGAACAGGTCTGTCCCGGCCACAGCGGGAGCCAGGTTCGTCGTGTCTGAAAGAGGCGACATCTTATCCCCGAAGTAGGCTCCTGAAATAATCGCACCGGCAACCATCGCAACAGGTATCCCCAACCCCTGTCCAACGCCGATAAGGGCCACGCCCACTGTTCCGGCTGTTGACCAGGAAGAGCCGGTCCCCAGAGATACGATCGAACAGATGATCAAGGTCGCCACGAGAAAAATTCCCGGAGAAAGAACCTTTAAACCATAAAAAATCATCGAGGGGACGACGCCACCGAGGATCCAGGTGCCGATCATCGTTCCAACGACCATCAGAATCAGAATGGCGCTCATAGCCAGCGTGATGCCATGAACCATCCCGTCTTGAATCTCTTTCCAGGGATGTTTATGGATGACGGCCACGCACGCCGCCACGGCCGCAGCGGCAATAAGGGGAATGTGAGGGGTGAGTTTGAAAATACCGATTGTCACCGACAAGGCGATGACCAGAAAAACAACAGGGATGAAAGCTATCCCCAGCCGGATTTTTTTTCTCTTTTCCGCCATGTCCTTGTTTCCGTGCCTAAAGTTAAGAAATTTTATGTGAAAACATATTAAAAAGCAAATGACTCATGGAAAATTGAGGTTTGTTAAAAATGAAAATAAGAGCGGTTCTGCTCTTAATGAGAGCCTTTTTGGACTTTAAAATCCCTCCAGTTCAGATTGATGTGAACTATCAATCCTTGCCCAGCAGGTCATCCCGGGTCAGAAGAGAAATAA
>CAZSGR010000114.1:8103-10628 GCA_964606185.1 uncultured Eubacteriales bacterium | reverse complement strand
AATTCAGGAATATAATACAGACCGAACTGTGGTTCGGAAATATTTTCCGCATTCACAGCGATCCATCCGGACAGGAGGCCTTTGAGATCGAGTGTCTGCGATGGTGCCGAATTAACCAGGAACAGAATGAGACATCCCATAATCATTGATCTGGTAAAATGAGAGCGCGTAGTTTTCATTTATCCTTCAAGTTCGTTTTATATTTTAAAAGAATCGACCAGAGCATGTCTAACGGTAAAAACGGAAAAACATTCAGTAAAAAATAGACCTCACTTCATGGATTGATAAAAATCAACCTCGGAAACCCTCAAAAATAATCTCCTCTCTCCTCTGCCCCCATCAGAAGCTCATGTTGAACAACCTGAGGTGGAGGACATTCGGCATGAAACGCTAGTTTAAGGTGGCAGATAATCCCTTCGATGACCTTGTGACCTTCAATAAAAGAGTACAAAAGATTGAAAAAGTTAGGCGTGGTGTTCACTGTGAAACCCACACAAACAGGATCGATAACCGTTGCAGTATTAGATGATACTTGCGGTAACCTCATACAGCTCTATCAAAAAGTGGCTGCTTAAAAAAACAGAGTGCATCAATAATAAATTCTTTTCTTCTTTTTGTGCCTTTTACACACGGGTGAAGTCACAGGTTCAAATCCTGGATTGCTTATTTTAAAAGTGGACAGAATTAAATAATCCAGTGAGATGATTTGATATAAAACCAGAACTGAAAGACAAATTCCATAGAATCTGTTTAAATTCGACTTATTGGCGTTGACTTTTCATCCGATATTCATAAAAATTCAAGGGCGTTCATTTTTTGCATAAGGAGTTCTTCGATGATTAGAAAATTCATCACCTGTTTTCTGATTATTGCTTTAACCTTGTTTATTTTTTCATCGTGCAGCCGAAAGACGCATGATATAGAGGCTGCCGTGGCCAGCTTGAATACAGACGAACTTGCCAACGATGTGAAGATTCTCAGTTCGGATGATTTTGAAGGCCGTTTTCCCGCTTCCCCAGGCGAAGAGAAAACCATTCAGTTTTTAAAGGAAGAGTTTGAAAAAGTGGGGCTCAAACCTGGAAACGGAGAAAGTTTTTTCCAAGAAGTTCCTCTGGTTGAGATCACAGCCAGCCCTCAGGCCAAGCTTGTGATCACAGGAGGGAAAAAGCCTCTCGAGTTTGTTTATGGAGATGATTTCGTGGGTGTGACCTTGCGGGTTCAGGAAAAAGTGGCGGTTGAGAATTCCGATATGATATTCGTCGGCTACGGCATTGTTGCCCCAGAATATCAATGGAATGATTATGAGGGCATCGACGCACGGGGGAAAACCGTGGTTATGCTGGTCAATGACCCCGGTTTCGCCACTCAAGACCCTGAGCTCTTTAATGGACGGGCCATGACCTATTACGGCCGCTGGACCTATAAGTACGAGGAGGCCGCACGGCAGGGAGCCGCGTGTGCGGTGATAATCCATGAGACCGAACCGGCCGCATATGGTTGGGATGTTGTCCGGAACGGCTGGACCGGCCCTAACTTCAGTCATGTTTCAGAGGACGGCAATGCCGCAAGGTGTGCTGTCGAGTCCTGGATCACGCTGGAAACAACCCGGACAATTTTTGAAGCTGCGGGAAAAAATTATGACGATTTGAAAAAATCTGCAGAAAAGCCCGGATTCAAACCCATCCTTCTGGGTTTGAAAGCCAGCCTCACCCTGGAAAACAGCATCAGAAATTCCATATCCAGAAATGTTATCGGACTCCTTCCCGGTTCTGAACGGGCGGATGAGTATATCATTTATACCGCCCACTGGGATCATTTCGGTAAAAATCCCGATCTGGAAGGCGATCAAATCTTTAATGGGGCCCTGGACAATGCCACCGGAACCGCGGCTCTGATCGAACTGGCGGAGGCCTTTCAGCGGCTCGGGTCCCCTCCCCAAAGGTCTATCCTATTCCTGGCGGTTACAGCCGAGGAACAGGGATTGCTGGGCTCGGATTATTATGCCACCCATCCCATCTATCCTTTAACAAAAACCGCTGCAGTCATCAATATGGATAGCTTGAATATCTACGGCCGAATGAAAGACATCCGCATTGTGGGTTATGGACAGTCCGAGTTGGATGATTACGTTAAGGCCTACGCCGAGGAAGTGGGAAGGATTGTTCTGCCCAATCCGACTCCAGAAAAAGGCTCCTTTTACCGCTCCGACCATTTTCCTTTTGCCAAGCAGGGCGTGCCGGCTTTAAACGCCGGTTCAGGTGTCCAGCATCTGGAAAAGGGAGAGAAATGGGGACTGGCCCAAATGGAAAACTATATCAGAGACAAATACCATAAACCATCGGATGAGTTTGATCCCAATTGGGACCTGAGCGGCCTCCTGGAAGACCTGCATATGTATTTTAAGCTCGGGTGGCGCTTGAGCATGGAATCCACTTTTCCCAACTGGAAAGAAGGCAGTGAATTCAAGTCCAAGCGGGATGCGGATATGCAGAACCGCTGACTTTTCCCGACAGAGGTCATCACCA
>CAZSGR010000114.1:0-8003 GCA_964606185.1 uncultured Eubacteriales bacterium | reverse complement strand
ATTCAAACTCATAATTCCCGGCAATTTCAGCCAGTACCTTTGCGCCTTTACCTTCTTCCTGCTTCTTCTCCTGAGCCAAAGAGGATACATTCAAAACAAGAAGCATGCAACTAACGCAAACGATGGCTCTTCCCAAGAAATTCTTCAATGTTTTTGGCATAACAGCCTCCTCTGTTTGAGTTTAGCGGTTCCAATCATAGTATGAAATCATGTGCCACATCCACATTCTTCTCGACATATTTGACTAGTTTTCCTTATCGACTCCATATCCTCTTGTTTATTCTTCACGATTTCATCTTATAATTTTTCTATTGGACGATGCATAATGCACTACTGATTTATACGGATTTCTTCACTCTAGGTTCCCGGATAAGCAAATAAATACTTATATTCTCTCTTGCTTCTGTTCAGTGAATACTTCTTCCTTCTTTGCTTTCATTTGCACCTCAAGAGTAAAGAGGGATTCTGTTAATGCAAATAAAAAAAGGGACAGGCAACTTAAACTCAAACGCAGCCTGTCCCCTTCTTGGAGAAAAAGCCGTCAGTTGGACTCGTTCAATAATTCACTAATATATCTATAATGCACTGCGAGCGAAGCATGGCAATCTCATAGAGAGTCATTGCTATTTGACCAGAACCATTTCGCCACTGAATTCGCGCTTCATGGGAATAGAGATACCCTGAACACTTGCCGTGGCGATAATATCTGCCGTGCCGTTGGACACAGTTTTGATAAAAATGCCCTCTTTATAGGCAAAGTACCAGATATCCGTGCCCTTTACTTCTCCTTCTGAAACCAATTCCACGCCGGGTTCAGGCTCACTCGTTCCCTCTACAGTTCCGGTGAATTCCGCCTTTATCCTGACGCATTCCATCCCGTCCATTGTTTCGAATCCCTCCAGGGTGTTCAGGATGTCTAAGTTGATGCTGGTTTCACTCCTGTTGGTGCCTTCTTTGATAACCGCCTTGGTTGTCCAGGTCTCTCCGATTTTAACCGGCCGTCCCGCAAAGTCCGGGAACACAGCTTGGAACTTAGAGGCCATATTGTACAGCGTTCCCGGCTCCACCTCATACTGGATGGATTCAGCCGCGGATACATCCTTTTCTTCGCCTATCGGAGAAAAAGTCATATCAAAACTCTTCCCCTCGACAGGACTCAAGTCCGGGACTAAGTCTCCCTGGGGAGTGGTGATCTTCATGCTCATAGAATCAACTGTCACTTGAAGCTGGAAATTTTCTTCCTTCTGTCCTTTCGACCTCACAGTGAAAGCCAGTGTTTCATCTACTCCGATTTCCATTGCCTGACCCATGACTTCCATGTCCATAGTCATTCCACCTGAACCTTGATACTTCAGCACTTGATTCTCAGGCATTCGGTACTGAAGGATCAGACCTGTCTTCGGGTCACCCCACAGATTTGTTGTTTTGGCCGCACACCCGGCCAACAGTGCAATGGCCAGGATGACAGGCACAAATGCCAGCCATGTCCGGCAATTCCGTTGGTGAATCATCTTTGACCTCCTTTTCTTTCTTCTCAAATTGTTTCTTATTCATTAGGAATACTTGTAATGCTTATCAAATATTCAAAACACTTTGATCAATATCCCCACGATGCACAATACGAATGCCAGGTTTATGGAAATCAGCCAAAAATTATAAAGAGGACTTTCCTTCCCTGTCTCCTGCATCACCATCTTTTTATACTGGTGAACATATTTCGGGAAGAGAAGCCGCAAAAAAATGATATTGATCTTGACGCCCCTTCGGCTGAGTTTACTGATAATGATCATGGTCACAACAACATTGAAAATCACAGCGGCCAATGCCAGATACAGGAATAGATTAGATAGATTCATTATGAACTCCTCCAGTTTAAGCCATACACAAGATTGTACGTCTTCTGCCTTTCAATTGCGTCTCATTCTCTCCATAATGTCTATCGGTATATCAAGCAGTCAAAACAAGACGTCCACAGAGATGTCTCATCCATCCTGGCAGAAACCGCTCTTTCAATGTATTATTCACTCTCATAAACATAGAAACAGAATTCAGTATATGTATATACTTGTTTGGCACATGTTTGTTACACCCAACACACGAAACGAAGAAAGGAAATTATTTGCCAATAAACAGGTAACATTCTTCTCCCATCCACAGCGGCTAGAAAAGAGTCTGATTCATGAAGAATTCTCGTCCGTTTGACCTGCCATCCTGCCTGTGATAATACTCTAAGCACCTGGTAGGTACTGATATATGCCTTTTCCTGTGAACCCCATCACTTCAGAAGTCGTTCTCAATGCTCTCCTCTCTATCGCTGAGGAGATGAGCGTTGCCCTAATTCGTTCGGCATACTCCACCAATATTAAAGAACGCAGGGATTGTTCCTGCGCCCTATTCGATCCTCATGGGGACCTTGTTGCACTCGCTGAAAACATTCCCATTCATCTCGGTTCCATGCAGGGATTGATTCACAAGGTCTGTTCTGAGCCACACAGATGGAACCTCAAACCTGGAGACATCATAGTGGCCAACGACCCTTATTTGGGTGGGGGATCTCACCTGCCGGATGTGACTTTGATCAAACCTGTTTTCGACCGGAACAGGCTTTTGGATTTTGTGGCAAACATTGCTCACTGGACAGACGTCGGGGGAAGAACCGCCGGAGTGGGGACAGCCGGCGATTCGACTGAAATATTCCAGGAGGGGATGAGAATTCCTCCGACCAAAATCGTGAAAAAAAATGTCATGGATAAAGATGTCATGGAACTCTTGATGTCGAACATGCGAAACAGGAAGGAAAGAGAGGGAGATCTCGCCGCCCAGATATCCTCACTCCATCTCGGAGAGAAGAGGCTGAAAGAGCTGCACAGGGAATACGGAGAAGCGACAATCCAGGCTGTGCAAAAAGAAATATTCAATTACAGCGAGCACTGGCTGCGCAAAGCCCTCAAGGATATACCAGAAGGGACCTATTCTTTCACGGACATGATGGATGATGACGGCATATCCAGCACCAAAATGCCAATAAAAGTATCCGCCATCCTTTCTCATAAGCCCAAGCCGAACATAACCTTTGATTTCTCAGGAACCTCTCCTCAAGTTAAGGGGGGAATCAACATGGTCTTTCAGGCATTGCTGGCCACCGTGAATTATGCCGTCAAAGCCATAATCGCTCCCGATATCCCAATCAACGAGGGGTTTCACCGTCCGATTCGAATCAATGCTCCTACGAGAAGCCTTGTGAATGCATCCGCCCCTGCTGCTGTGGGGGGAAGAACAGACACCTGCCAGAGAGTTGTCGACGCCATTATGGGCGCACTGGTTTCCGCTGTGCCGGATCGAATCATCGCTGCATCCAACGGGACCACGACCGCTATTATATTTGCTGGCACTAAAAGCCTTTCCGGTTCAGACTTTATCTATGTTGAAGCTCTGGGTGGCGGCATGGGAGCGCATTCTTCAAAAGATGGCATGGACGGCGTTCAAGTCCACATCACGAACACCTCGAATCTTCCGATCGAGGCATTAGAAATGGCCTATCCGCTCCGGGTCCTGCGTTATGAACTCATTCCAGACAGCGGAGGCCCTGGACGCTTTCGAGGAGGCCTGGGCATTCTCAAGGAAATCCAAGTGCTCGTGCCTGTCCTTTTCTCCGCCCATTCTGACCGGCACCGGCTTGCACCCTGGGGAATAAAAGGCGGTTTGTCTGGGAAAAGCGGACGATTCACTCTTCGTTCTTCATGGCACGAGCCCGTCCGAATCCCTTCCAAAGTCTCTGGTGTCAAAATTCATAAAAATGAGATCCTAAGAGTCCAAACAGCCGGAGGCGGCGGGTACGGCCCGCCACTGAAGAGATACCCTGCTGCAGTTCAAAAAGACTTCTTGCAACGCAAAATAAGCCGCGCTCAAGCACGAAGACACTACGGAATCGTTTTCTCCAGATCAGGGGAAATCGAACAAACATTGACGGAGTCAATAAGGAAAGAAATGGAATAAACGGGAGCTGGAATGGCAGTGAGAGTGGCAGTAGACACCGGCGGAACATTTACGGATATTATTTTATTTGACGAAAAGAGCGATGATTTCTACCTGACCAAGGTCCCCTCTCATCCAGAAACTCCGGAATCTCCGTTTGTTGAGGGGCTGCTGAAGGTTTTGAAAATCGCCGAAAAAAGCCTGACAGAAGTCAAAGAAATCAGGCATGGGACAACTCTGGTCACCAATGCCTTACTCGAGGGAAAAACAGCTAAAGTCGGCCTGCTTGTCACCAGAGGATTCAGAGATTTGCTTGAAATCGGCCGGCAGCAACGTCCCAGCCTTTACGATCTGACGAAGGAGAGATTAACTCCTCTTGTCCCGAGAGACTGTGTGCTTGAAATCACAGAAAGAGTGTCTTCCGCAGGAAAGGTTGTCACTCCTCTGGATGGAGTCAATGCTCAGATCCAAATTGCGGACTTTATCAATAAAAAGAAAATCAAGGCATTAGCGGTGTGCCTCCTTTTCTCTTTTTTCAACTCCAACCATGAAAGAATACTCGAGAAACTCGCTGTAAAAGAAATCGACTCCCGGTTTATTTTTCTTTCCAGCCAGGTCTCCCCTGAATTCCGTGAATTCGAACGCGCGAGCACGACAGTGATTGCTGCAGCTGTCGCTCCAAGCATTCTGTCTTATCTCCGATCGATCCAAGATGAATTGAGTGATAAAGCCTCTCCCCATTATCATCTGGGAATTATGCATTCCGGAGGGGGAATCCTGAACACCGAGGAGGCTGAAAAACGGCCTCACACTCTGATCGAATCCGGACCCGCGGCCGGCATCATCGGAGCTGCACATCTCTCCAGGAGGCTTAACCTGGACAAGACGATTGCATTCGATATGGGAGGAACAACGGCAAAAGCGGGGATGATCCTGGACGGAAAATTGCAATTCTCCCAGGAATACGAAGTCGGAGGAGAATTTCACCATGGCGGCCGTCAGCGGGGGAGCGGGTACCCAGTTCGAACCCCCATGATTGACGTGGTCGAATGCGGAGCTGGGGCTGGAAGCATTGCCTGGATAGACAGAGGCAGCCATCTTAAAGTCGGGCCACAAAGCGCAGGTGCGGAGCCTGGTCCGGTCTGTTACGGAAAAGGCGGCACAGATCCAACAGTCACAGACGCCCACCTGGTTCTCGGCCGCATCACTGCTGATAATTTTCTGGGAGGAGAAATGCCTCTCTATCCTAAGCTCTCTGAAAAAGCCATCCAGCGGAAAATTTCTCGCCCATTGAACCTGACACTCGAGGAAGCGGCTTCCGGAATCCTGGATATCGCCAATGCCAGCATGCTCCGAATAATCCGTCTCATATCTATTATGCGAGGTCATGACCCACGAGATTTCACATTGATCGCATATGGTGGAGCCGGGCCGCTGCACGCGACGGAACTGGCTGAAAAGATGTCCATCAAACACATCATCATTCCTCGAATTCCAGGGCTTTTCTCCACCTTAGGACTCTTTTATGCGGACCTGAATACTGATTTTGTGGAGACATCCATGATTCCCTTAACAACGCCTCTCACTCTCAACAGGATTATCAGCCGCCTCCACAAACAGGCAAACAAATGGTTTGAACAGAATGAAGTCAATCCTCGACAGAGGAAAATCAATGTGTCCGCTGACATCCGGTATTCCCATCAAAGCTATGAATTGAACCTTCCTCTGCCAGAATCAGCTCTCGTCACAAAAGATATAACAGCTCTTCAGAAGGAATTTCATAAAGTTCATGCCAAAACCTACGGCCTCAGCTCTCCCGGAGAAAGCATTCAAATCGTGAATGTGCGCTTAAGAGCGACAAAACTTCTTTCTCGACATGAACGGCCCGTCTATGACTCTCCCGGCAGCTCTGCAATAAGGAAACCAAAGAAAAGGAACTCTGTCTGGATAAAAAACGAAAAATGGGACTGTCCTTTTTACGAACGGTCAAGGCTGCACCGCGGGGAAAGGATAGAAGGGCCGGCTGTAATTCAAGAAAAGGAAAGCACAACACTCGTGACACCGGGCTGGCATCTTCGAATGGATAAATCAGGAAATCTTCATATCCAGCACTGATTTTTTTGCGCCGGCTGAGAAATATTCATATCTACATCATGTGAACAATCGATTGATCCGTGCCTCTCATCTCTAGCTAATCGCCTATTTGTGAAGAACTCATGCCTCCCTGGCAGGAATCTTTTTCGTGCGTCCCATCCATGAGTAGTCTTCCAAATCACCGAAATTCTCTTTGAAAATCCGATAGTAGAGCAGCTCTTCTTTGGAATGGAGCGTCCATCCGTTCGCTAAATGTCGTTCAGCAGAGAAATCACCATCAGAGATGGAATGCTCCGCATAGTCTGCCATCAATTCTTCAACGCCGGCGCCCTTCCAGAATTTTGCTTTTTTGCGCTTGAGCACCTTATTGGGAAGCTCTCCATCCAGCGCAACACGTAAAATCCACTTCTCAACGTTACCGTGAAGCTTATAATCGACGGGAATACGAAGGGCGAAGTCAATGACTTCCGGATCCAGAAAACAGACAAAGGCAACAGTCCCATGCGCAGACGCACTGCGATCAACACGCTGAAGAGCGGTATTGTGCAGGCGTTGTGTGATATCGATCAATTCATCGGCCAGATCATCCTGCTCAAGATTTTTAAGATAATGATACCCGGCAAAAAGCTCGTCTCCTCCCTCTCCGGATAAAACGGCATTCACATACTCGGAAGCTTTTCGGGCCACAATATAGTTCACAAGGCTGGAGCGCACGAGGAGGGCATCAAAAGATTCAAGATGATAAATCACTTCAGGCAAAACCGAAAACAAATCTTTGAATTCAACCACAACTTCATGGTGTTCAGTTCTCAGATAATCAGCCACAGCCCTCGCGTATTTCAAATCATCTGATCCGTCAAATCCTCCTGCAAAGGTGTATAACCTCTTGACATGAGGCCTCGCCAAAGCAGCTAAAGCACTGGAATCCAGGCCTCCGGAAAGCCAACAGCCGACTTCTTGTGCCTGCTCGATCTTCCTCTCGATCGATTTTCTTATGCGCGCTTTCAGCTCCTCAGCTAAAATGCCGGGGGATTCTTTCAAAGGTTTCTTTTTTTTAAGCGTGTAATAGGCCTCCAACTGTTCTCCATCAGACATGTGGCCAGGCGGAACAGGTTTGATCTCTGAACAGAAGCCGAGCAATGCTTTCACTTCCGAAGCAAAATGGACGATTCCATCCTCGTTTTCTCCATAATACAACGGAGCAATCCCGATAGGATCTCGCTTGAGAAACACTCCATCTTTCCTGACTTTCGCTGAGGTCAGACGTCCGGATCCGCTTCCATCCACAACTTCGTTCTTATTTTCAATCCGATCAATGGAGTCCATCTGCGCCTCGGCGCAAACCATCCCTATAGTCGCGCCTTTTACAGATTTGACCTTTCTTCCAGCCTGACCGCGATATGAGATCTTTTCCAACATCCTTTTCACTGTTCGCTGCTTCCCAGGCTGGTTAACACCGGCAATTCCTGACATTATTTTATTGTCCTCTCAATCATAAGCTGTCGGTTATGATGTAAGTTATTTAATTCATTAAAATTAATTTATTAACCGTATCATATTCAAACTCATCTGTCAAAAAAGGTGGTTTGGTTGTTCGTCTTTGGACACTGTATGTTACGGAAACGGACACTTATTCAGTCAAAATCCAAATAAGTTTCGATTCTGACTCAAATAATCTAAATTGGTACACTTTTTGCAGATAAAAGAGTTCCGGAGGTAAAGGCAATGTTTAAAAACTATTTAAAAATAGCCATACGCAATCTGAGAAAACAAAAAATCTATTCGGCCATCAACATTTTAGGCCTGGCTGTTGGGCTGACCGGGGCTGTCCTGATTTTCCTTTTTGTGCGGAATGAGCTGTCTTACGACCGGTTTCACGAAAAAGCAGAAAGTCTGTACCGAGTGTACGTCATCCATCATGCGGAAGACGGAAG
>CAZSGR010000113.1:0-10734 GCA_964606185.1 uncultured Eubacteriales bacterium | reverse complement strand
CCTTTGGGCGAGCCGATCTCACTGCATCTGCTTTGTTGCGGCCCAATCGCGGTGGTGAACCACAGCTTCATGGGCCGACGCCTCGCATCTACAGCAACCTCGACTCGTGAATAATCCAGGTTAAGTAACACTTTTATTAATGATACTGATGATAAAAGTGTCATTGCGAGCGAAGCGTGGCAATCTCATAAAAAGGTCATTTTCATTTTCGTAATAATATAATTTCTCTCTACAAGATTGCCACGCTTCGCTCGCAATGACATCCATAAAGTGTTGCTAAATTATTGAGCGAGTCCAACAGATCGCTTTTTACTTTACGACTCATGACGCATATGTTATAAATGACTTGAGAAGAAAAATGAATGTTGCATCCTACATTATGATGGGTTTTGCCCTGCTTTTCGCTATAACTGTGCATGAAGCCTCTCACGGGTGGGCCGCCAATAAATTGGGTGATCCCACCGCCAAAAGCTTAGGCCGGGTCACACTCAATCCCATTCCTCACATCGACCCCATAGGTACGATCCTATTTCCAATAATCCTGGTCGTGATCAGGTCTCCGTTCCTTTTTGGCTGGGCCAAACCGGTTCCCGTCAATCCTCTCAACTTGAAAAATCCCCGTCGGGATAATCTCTGGATATCGGCAGCGGGTCCCGCCTCAAACATGTCCATAGCCGTGATCTCTTTGATTGTTATCGTTATTTTGAAGCTGTTCAATCCCAACGTTGTCTACTTCCTCCGGGCTAACATAGTCGGGACAGGAGGATTCTCCAGCGGTTTTTACCCGCTAGGTGTGCTGGCTCTCATCCTCTATTATTTTGCCTACATCAACTGTCTTCTCGCTGTCTTCAACCTCATCCCTATTCCTCCTTTAGATGGAAGCGGCATCCTGATGGGTTTCCTCTCGGAAGAAGCCATCCAGAAATACGAGCGCATCCGGCCTTTCGGCTTTCTGATTATCCTGGCTCTTATATACTTTAGACTTCTTTATTACCTCATGTATCCCTTTAGCCTGATAATATATTCCATAGTGCTTCTCTAAAATGAGCCCAAAAAAAAAGAAAAAGGTCGTTCTCAGCGGGTTGCGTCCGACAGGGCCCTGCCATCTCGGCCATCTCGCCGGAGCATTCCGTAACTGGCTCAAATACCAGGAAGACCACACATGTTTCTACAGCATCGTCAGCTGGCATGCATTGAGCTCTGAATACCAGAATTCGAAAATCATCAAAGATTTCATCTTTGAGGTGGCGCTTGACTGGCTGAGTATCGGATTGGGCCCGAAGAAAAGTGTTGTTTTCGTTCAATCAGAAGTCAAAGAGCATGCCGAACTTCATCTGCTCCTGTCGATGGTCATTCCACTTCCCTGGCTGCAGAGAGTTCCGACGTTTAAAGAAATGCAGCGAGAGATTCCGGATAAAGACCTGAATACCTACGGATTCCTGGGATATCCTGTGCTTCAAACAGCAGATATCCTTATTTATAAAGCCAACGCGGTTCCCGTTGGTGAAGATCAGGCGTACCACCTCGAGTTCGCGCGCGAGGTGACCAGGCGTTTCAACCGCCTCTACGGAAACGTCTTCCCTGAGCCTCAGACCATCCTCACCGAAGTCCCGAAGCTGGCCGGAATAGACGGCCGTAAAATGAGCAAATCCTTCGGGAATTCTATCCTCCTCAAGGACCCACCAGAGGTTATCCGTCAGAAAATATCACCCATGATCACCGATACCCGACGCAAACGGAGGAATGATCCAGGAGAGCCGGATGACTGCCCGGTGTTTACTCTGCATAAAGCCTTCGTGGAAAAAGGAAAAAGAGAGGAACTGGCCCAGGGATGCCGAACAGCTGGAATAGGCTGCCTGGAGTGTAAAAACGTCGTCATCGAAAGCCTCATCGAACTTCTTGCGGCTTTTAGAGAAAAAAGGAGCGAATACGAGAAAAATCCCCAGCTTGTCTGGGATATTCTGGAAGAGGGAAATAAAAAGGCCCGGCAAGTCGCTCAGAAAACGATGGAAGAAGTCAGGTCTGCGATCGGTCTTTAAAGAACACTCGAATTCTATGGACGCTTCGACATGTTACCAGGTCAAATTGGAGGTTTTTCAAGGCCCTCTGGATCTCCTTCTCTTCCTGATCAGGAAGAAAAGAATCGACATTCACGATATCCCCATGGCCACGATCACCAGAGAATACCTGGACTATCTTGACCGGAATGACAGGATAAACCTCGACCGGGAAGCTGAATTTCTGCTCATCGCTTCCCTCCTCATTTATATTAAATCCCAGATGCTCCTCCCCCGAGAAAAACCTCTAGATGAAGAAAAAGACCCTCGTCAAGTCCTTGTGAATCGGCTTCTGGATTACCAGAGAATGAAAGCAGCCAGCGGTCATCTTAAAGAAAAAGAAGAGGAAGAGATGCAACAGTGGAAGAGAGCCGTTCTCCCCTCAGTCTATTCTGAAGATGAAATGGAGTATATCGAAGTTTCCCTGTTTGACCTCGCTGAATCCTTCTTTACTTTGATGAAACGCAAGGAAAGAGAAGGGATAAAAACAATCAAAGCAAAAGAATTTTCCTTGGAAGAAAAGATGAAGGAAATCCTGGCTCTTCTCGAAACGAATGAGTCCATCGATTTTCTTGATTATTTCAACCATCAGGAATCTTTCGAAGAAGCTCTCGTGGCGTTCTTGGGCCTGCTGGAGCTCATCAAATCCAAGATTGTCATTGCCATACAGGAAACCCACTTCAAACCGATAATGGTCTGGCTCCAAAAAGAATACGCAAAGAGTAACTTATGAAAAACCGCCTCCAAGAGATCATCGAATCTTTGATCTTTATCTCCTTAGAGCCTCTATCCCTGGAAAAGATAAAAAACGTTCTGACAGAATTTGAAGAAAAGGAAATCGAGCAGGCCATCAAGGAACTTCTGGAAAATTACATGGCAAATGAAAGAGGGATTCACATCATCCAGGCTGCAGGGGGCTTCCTTTTTTCCACAAAACCGGAGCATGATTCGTGGATAAAGCGTCTTCTCAAGGTGGAAAGAAAAGGTAGACTCTCTTCAGCCGCTCTCGAGACACTATCCGCTATCGCCTACCACCAGCCCGTAACCCTGGCTGAAATTTCAGCGCTCAGGGGAGTGGATTCCACTCACACACTGAAAACTCTGCTCCAGAAGCGACTGGTTAAGATAGTCGGCAGGAAAAAAAGTCCCGGGAATCCTTTGATTTACAGGACATCGGAAAAATTTTTAACCTATTTTGGGTTGAACAGCATAAAGGACCTGCCTTCTCCTGAAGAATTATCTAAAATACTCGAAGAAGAGGGCATCTCTGAGGAAGACAGCCCGGCTCATTAAACGGTCTATCTCTCAGGCTTTACGATTTCTTCTCCTCTTGATAAAGGAGGGAAAGCAAAAATGGCCGGGTTTCTTCCTGGAAGTTGATTTCGATCCGCAGGCCTTTTTCTTTCCAGAAGCTCGAAAAAAAGGACATTTTTAACTCCCAAAAAGGAGCTAAGTTAAGATTTTATCTATATTTAGGATTGACAAAAGAGGCCCACTCATATAATATATTTAATTCATTCATTCCCGGATAAAATGGAAATTATCATAGCTAAAAATTCAGGACTGTGTTACGGAGTCAGAAGAGCTCTGAAGATCGCCAGAGAAACAAGAGAGAAAAAAAGTGGAAAAGTCTGCACTTTGGGAGACCTGATTCACAATCCCCAAGTCATAGCTGATCTCAAAAAACAAGGAATCCAATCTGTCACGAACCAGGACGAACTCAACGAAGGATGGATCATCATTCGCAGCCATGGAGTCTCACCTGATACCTACAGTCTTCTCGAAAAAAAGGATATTCAAATCGTCGATGCCACCTGCCCAATCGTTAAAAAAATCCAAAAATTGGTCGAAATGCTGGCCACGCAGAAGGAAGAAATCATCATCGTCGGTAATAAAGAACATCCTGAGATAAAAGGACTCATAGGATTCAGCAAGCGAAAAGGAATCATCATAGAAAATGAGACTCAGGTGAAACGCCTGCCTCGGAAAGAAAAGAGAGCGGTTCTTGCCCAATCCACTCAGGACCTCTATCTCTTTGAAAAAATCGTGGCGGCTCTCATCGAGAAGACAGAAGAGTTAAAAATCTATAACTCCATCTGTCATTCTACTCAGACACGGCAAAAATCCACCTCTGAACTGGCATCCTATGTCGATACACTTTTCATCGTTGGAGGAAAAAACAGTTCCAACACGAATAAACTTTTTCAAATTTCAAAAAGGATTTTATCCAACACCTATTTCATCGAAAGTGCGGATCAAATCAACTTTGAAATGCTGAAAAACTCAAAAAAAATCGGACTATCTGGGGGGGCGTCCACTCCTCCTGAAGCCATCCAAGAAGCTGTAAACAAAATCAAATCCAGCTTTAAACATCAACATCAAAGGGAGAAGATCGTCCAATGTCAGAGATAACAAAAGACGCAGAAAAAGAAGAAAACATCTCTTCAAAAGACTACGAGAGCTTGCTGGATCAATACCAGTTCAACGCTAAAGAAATCGTCCCGGGAAAAATAATCAAAGGAAAGGTAATCAAAGTTACATCCAATCATGTTCTCGTGGATATCGGATTTAAGTCCGAAGGAATTATTCCTCGAGAGGACTTCGCCAACAGCCAGGACATCAGCGAAATTCGTCCCGGAGAGACTGTCCAAGCCATCGTGGAACGGAGTGACTCGAAGGAAGGCTATCTGATTCTCTCCCATAAAAAAGCTGTGGCCCTCAATGCTCTCAATGACCTGGAGAAAGCATACTACAACAACACCTGGGTCACAGGAAAAATCATTGACAAAATTAAGAATGGATTTACTGTCAACGTGGGGATCAAGACATTCCTGCCTGATTCCCATGCAGACACAAGATCAGTCAAAGACCCGAAAGAGCTCATAGGAAACACTTACAAATTTAAAGTTATAAAATTTGAAAGAAGAACAGAGAATGCCGTTCTTTCCCGGAAGCTTTTCCTTCAGGATGAAAGAGAGAAAAAAAGAAGACGTGTCTTCGACGGGCTCAGTCAAGGGCAAAAGATAAAGGGAAAAGTCAAGTCTCTGACTAACTTTGGAGCATTCATCGATTTGGGGGGAGTGGAAGGACTCCTCCATGTCTCTGATATTTCCTGGGGAAAAATCCCTCATCCTTCAGAAGTCTTCCAACCCGGTCAAGAAGTGGAAGTGTTGGTTCTCGATTTCAATGAAAATGAAGATAAAATCTCACTCGGGTACAAACAACTGACTCCTGACCCGTGGGAGAGCGTAGAAGAGAAATACAAAGTCGGACAGAAAATCAAAGGGAAAGTGACCAGCCTGGTGGATTTTGGAGCATTCGTTGAGCTTGAAAAAGGGGTGGAAGGATTGGTCCACATCTCAGACCTCACATGGTCGCGGAAAGCTGTTCATCCCAAAAAGATCCTGACTTCAGGAGAAGAAGTAGCGGTCTCTATTCTGGATATCAACTCCTCATCCAAAAGGATTTCATTGGGCTTGAAACAGGCCACACCTCATCCTCTGGAAATGCTCAAGCAAAAATACAGCCCTGGCTCAAGGATCAAGGGGACCATCACAAGCATCACCGATTTTGGTGCATTCATGGAAGTGGAGAAAGGAATCGAGGGGCTCATCCATATTTCTGATATTTCCTGGAAAAAAATTAAACATCCCTCAGAACAGTTAAAAGTTGGTGAAGAAGTGGAAGCCATTATTCTCAGTATCAATGTGGAGAAGCAGAAGCTTTCCCTTGGCATAAAGCAGCTCGAAGGCGACATCTGGGAGGATTTTTTCAATCGTCAAAAAATTGGAGACCTGGTCAAAACCAAGATCGTACGCCTCACCGACTTCGGTGTATTTGTGGAAATCACACCAGGAATCGAAGGAATTGTCTTCCTTTCCGAGCTGGATGAGAAAAAAATAGAAAAACCAGAAGAAGTTTTTTCCGTCGGAGAGGAGCGCATAGCAAAAATCATAAAGATGAATCCAGGGGGGAAAAAACTATCCCTTAGTTTCAAATTAGCCCAATTGGAGCTTCAAAAATTGGAATATCAGAAATATATCCAAAGCCAAGACGATAAACTAACTCTGGGGGACCTTTTAAAAGACCAATTGAAAAAAATACGGCCGACTCAAAAGGTCAAAAAAAAGGAGGAAAAAGATGATTAAAGCTGACTTAATTAACAAAATTGCTAAAGAAATGAACGTCTCAAAACAAGAAGCAGAAACTGGTGTCAATCTTTTTTTTCAAACAATTAAAGAAGCCATCCTAAGGGGTGAAGAGATAGAACTCAGAGGTTTCGGAAGTTTTCGCTTCCGTCACCGGCACTCACGCTCCGGCAGAAATCCTCGCACAGGAGAGCCTGTGCATGTTCCTCCTAAGAAAGTTCTCTACTTTAAGCCGAGTAAAATCTTAAAAAACATGATAAACAAAAAATAATGGAATATATCTTTGCTCCCTGGAGAAAGGAGTACGTGAGAAAAATTTCCAAAATGAGTGAATGCATCTTCTGTCGTGCGCTTAAAATGAAAAATGACAAGAAGGCTTTCATTCTCTACAGAGCCGAAAAAAACTTCATCGTACTGAATAAATACCCGTATACTCCGGGACACCTGATGATTGCTCCCTATGTACACCTCTCTTCATTCGATCGAGCGAAAAAGGAGTCTACCGATGAAATGGCAGACCTCCTCAAGTTAAGCCTAAGAATACTGAGAAAGAAATACAGACCTCATGGTTTTAACACCGGTATGAACTTAGGAAACAGCGCAGGAGCCGGTGTGGCCGACCATTTTCATCTTCATGTCATTCCTCGCTGGACTGGCGACTCAAATTTCATGGCTCTCGTCGGCAAGACAAAAGTGGTCATTGAAGACGTTGAAACGACATATGTCCAGCTTCTTCCTCTTTTCCAGAGAGCAAAATTGGCTCCCTCATGACCGCAAGCAAAAAAACCTTTTTTTCGATTTCTAGAAACACAAATATTTTTTCAAAGAAAGAGTTTAAAAATGGACTTTGAACTCACTGAAGACCAAAAATTGCTCCGGGAGATGGTCAGAGACTTTGCTAAAAAAGAGATGGCTCCCCATGTCAAAATCCTTGAGGACAAAAAAGAGTTTCCCAAGGAAATTATGATGAAACTCGGAGAGCTCGGAATCCTGGGGATGACTGTCTCTTCTGAATACGGAGGTTCACAGACCGATTATCTCTCTTTTGTTCTCGCCCTTGAGGAAATCAGCAAAGTTTCTCCTTCTGTTTCAGTCATTGTCAGTGTTCACTGCGCACTTTTCTGTTACGCTATTCTGGAATTCGGAAATGAGGCGCTGAAAAGAAAATATCTCCCTCGAGCGGCCAAAGGTGAAATAATCGGCGCTTTCTCTCTCACCGAACCAGGAGCCGGTTCAGATGCAACAAACCTAAAAACAAAAGCCGTGAGGAACGGCGACTATTATCTATTAAACGGAACAAAGTCCTGGGTGACCACCGGAAACGATGCCGAAGCCGTAATCGTCTTTACCTCAGAAGGACACGAATCCAAGGGGAATAAATTGA
This sequence comes from uncultured Eubacteriales bacterium, assembly GCA_964606185.1. GTDB lineage: Bacteria > Acidobacteriota > Aminicenantia > Aminicenantales > Aminicenantaceae > SOIA01. The sequence continues at coordinate 3,145 of CAZSGR010000113.1, read as the reverse complement.
GTGCCTTCATCGTAGAGAATGAGTTTCCGGGATATAAAGTCTCTAGGATCGAAGAAAAAATGGGTTTGCATTCCTCTTCAACTGCAGAAATATTCCTGGAAGACTGCCGGGTGCCCGAAGAAAATCTCTTGGGAGAAGAGGGAAAAGGTGCGACTATTGCTCTAAGCAGCCTTGATGGATCTAGAATCGGAATCGCCGCTCAGTCTATTGGGCTTTCTGAACGGGCTCTTCATGAGGCTGCTCAATACGCCAAGCAAAGGGAAGCCTTCGGGAAAAAGATCTCAGAATTCCAGGCTATTCAATTCATGATAGCGGATATTTCAACACTCATAGAAGCCGCACGTTTGCTCACCTATAAAGCTGCGGCTTTAAAAGATAAAGGGAAAAAATTCATAAAAGAAGCGGCCATGGCCAAACTTTTTGCTTCAGAAGCCGCGAATAAAATCGTCTATTATGCGCTTCAAATTCATGGTGGTTACGGCTACTCGAAAGAATTCTTAATCGAGCAACTATACAGAGACGCAAGAGTCTTCTCCATCTACGAGGGCACTTCTGAGATACAGCGTCTGGTCATTTCCAGGCAACTTCTCAAAGAAGACTAAATTGAGGTGACAACATGCTCAAAGCAATGCGAAGAAACGTCAAATCCTTAGCTCCTTTTTTGTGGTTGGTGATTATTGCCTTCATCATCACCATCTTTGCTGTCTGGGGTGGAGCCGGACGCCTGGGCGCAGGAAGAACATCAAACACGATTGCCAGAGTGAAGGGTGAAAAAATCTCCGCCGATTATTACTTTCAGAATCTCGTCCAGCGGCTTGAAACGATGAAAAATGAATTCCAAGGCATCAATAAAAATCTCATTCAACAGCTCAACATCCCACAGCAAGTGCTGGAACAAATCATCCAGCAATCCATGCTGTTGCAGAAGGCCAAAGAATTGGGGATAACTGCCTCCCCCGAGGAACTGCGTGAAAAAATTACGAACTACCCTGTTTTTCAAATTGAAGGAAAGTTTATCGGTTTTGAGCAGTATAAAAGAATACTGGATTGGAACCGGATACCCATTTCAGAATTTGAAGAAGGCATAAGGAAAGAGGTCATCATCGAAAAACTCATAAAAATCCTCACGGCCGGCATCACCGTTACTCCGGAAGAACTCTGGAAAAACTATAAGAAAAAGAACGAATCTGTCAAGATGGAATATGTTATCGCTGAGTCAGATAAAATCGAACTGGAGCAGGAGCCCTCTTCCAGCGAGGCCCAGGAGTACTTTAACGAGAACATGGAGAAATACAAAATCCCGGAGAGAAGAGAAGCCTCGATTGTTTTCCTCAAAACAGAAAATATCAAAAATGAAATCGAACTCAGTGATTCCGAAATCGAGGATTATTACAGGGAAAATGAGCAGCAGTTCACAGACCCCGAAATAGTAAAGGTCAGCCGAATCTATCTTCCTTTTGAAGATAAAGAAAAAGAACTTATTGAGGTTGAAGGTCAAAACGTTCTCGAGAAAATAAAAAATGGGCAAGATTTCGCAGAACTCGCAAGACTCCACTCCAAGGATCAAAAAGCAAATGAGGGGGGAGATTGGGGCCTTTATGAGTGGAGAACACTTTCCCCTCAGGAACAGGAAGAAATCGGAAAACTTTCCGAAGGAGGAAATTCCGACCTTATAGAGTCTGAGGAAGGGATATCCATCCTGAAAGTGACAGAAAAAAAACCTCCTCGAACAAGGTCGTTAGAGGAAGTCAAAGACAGAATCCAAAACATCCTCAAGGATCAGAAAGCCAGAGAAGAGGCTGAAGAGAGAATCTCCAGATTGGAGAAAATCGCGAGGAAAGAAAAAAATTTGACTGGTGCTGCCCAGACAAGTGGGCGGGAAATCATCAATACAGGCCTTCTCAAAGAGCAGGAGCCGATTGAAGATATTGATCCTTCGGGAACGATAAGCAGCACGCTTTTTCAACTCCAGGAAAAAGAAATCTCTTCTCCCATCTACACCTATCAGGGCGTCGGGATTGCCCAGCTAGAAAAGATTGAACTTCCCCGTCAGGCAAGCTTTGACGAAGTCGCAGATGAAGTCAAAGACGACCTCTCGACTAAAAGACAAAAAGAGGAGGCGGCTGATAAAATGAGGAAAGTCAAAGCGGAACTCAAAACGACAAATCTTGAGGCACTCGCTAATAAATACGGACTTGAATACAAAACTGCCAATGAACACAAGCGGGAACAATACCTCTCTATCGTCGGAGAAAATCCTGAAATCGACAAGCTTGCTTTTTCTCTTCCCCTAGAAGGGTCAAGCGACCCTATCGAGTTTGAAGCAGGCTATGTCTTGATTAAGGTGCAGGACCGAAAAGAAGTCACTCAGGAAGATTTGGAAAAGGATAAGGAGACGGAGAAAGAAAGCCTGCTCGAGGCAGAGAGGAATAAATTCTTCTTGTCTTATATAACAAAATTGAGAGAGGAATATGGAGTCAAGATTGAATATGATCTTTTTCTGAAAACCAGTTCCGATGTCCTTTCTCGGTACGAAGGTGAAGATTAAGCAGATGGAGTTGGCAGAGACTTCTCCACCTTAAACAAGCAATAAATCCCCTTAAATATCTTCTAGCCATTTCTTATTAGCGGAGACATTTCTCTGCACCTTCTATTCATTTTTATATCATGTCACTTTGGAATATCATAGATTATTTATTTCAATAGAGGATAGGTTTTAAACTATAATGAACAACGAGGTGCAAGAATGAAAATGACTAAACTTCTCAAGGCGGGAGAGAAAGCCGTTAAACAGTCTCTGCGTCTCCGAAAAGGAGAAAAATTCCTGCTTGTGACAGATAAAGAGAAAATGGAGATCGCAGAGGCCTTTGCCTACTGGGCAAAGGAACTCGGGGCAGAAACAACCACTTATCTTATGACAGAAACTCTCCGCCCTATCATTCAACCGACTCGTCTTTTCGCAGAAATCGCAGAGAGGGCAAATGCGATTGCTTACATGCTTGATGCAAGGATTGAGGAAAAGCCTTTCAGAGGATACATGGTCAAAACCGGAATGGAGCATGGCCGGATATGTATGATGCCGGGATTGACAAGAGACATGATGGAACGTCTTGTGAACATCGACTTTAAGGATATGGATCTGTTC
>CAZSGR010000112.1:0-10796 GCA_964606185.1 uncultured Eubacteriales bacterium | reverse complement strand
ACAGGTGGTTCTCAGCCATCAGACCGGGGTTCGAATCCCCGTAGCGCTGCCACTCTTACAAACCTTTTCAAATTTTTCCCCAGAAAAATTGATGATTTGAGCTTTTCTCGTTTTCAATCGCCATACAATAGTTACAACACTGTTCGGGCATTACTTCAAAGATGTTTCATTCATACCGCAGCGAATCGACCGGGTTGGCTGCGGCGGCTTTAATCGACTGAAAGCTCATGGCCAGCAGCGCAATCAGCAGGGACGAAAGCGTTGCGATAATGAACGGTCCCGGGTTGATGTCTATCCGGTAGGCGAATTTTTTCAGCCATTCGTGCACAGCATAATAAGCAAGAGGATATGCCAACACGACCGCCAATCCCACCCAGACCAGGATATCCTTGGTCAGCATGATTAGGATCCCATGCTTGGAAGCGCCCATAACTTTCCTAATACCGATCTCTTTAGTTCGTCGCTCGACCGTAAAAGAAGTCAGGCCGAACAATCCCAGGCATGCGAGAAATATTGCAATATAGGTGAAAGAAGTAAGGTTGCGGCTCAGTTGGCGTTCTGCCCGGTAAATTCCGTCGATAGTATTGTCGAGGAATGTATACCTAAAGGGAAAATAAGGGGAAAATTGCTTCCAGGTCTTCTCCAGGGTGACCAGGGTTCCGGGAATATCCTGGGAATCGATTTTGAGAGAGATGTAGCTGGCACCGCCGAGAAAGCTTTCCGTGGAAATATATCGGAGGGTCAAGGGTTCGACCTTGATATGAAGAGGTCGATAATGAAAATCCTTGACCACGCCCACAACCACACCCTCACCTTCGATGTTGCAGCGTTTTCCCACCGGATCTTCCCAGAGAGAATCCCTTGCCGCCGTTTCATTGACGATAACGGCCTCTGTTTTGTCTGTGCTTATGTCCAGTGAAAATGCCCGGCCATATTTCAGGTTGAGCCCGTAAAAATCGAGATAGTTGTGATCCACACGGGTAAAGCGTGTGAAATGCCCTTTGTCTTCGCCTTCCCAGTTGATGTCTGTTCCTCCCGTAATGCGGAGGGGATGATGGGAGGAAGCAGTGCCGTCCAGGACGCCTGATGCCTGCAGGAAGGCCTGCAGCAGCGGCTCGTGCCGGCTCCGCAGATCCCCATCACTTAGATAGATGTTCAATACAGGATTTTCAAAACGGCTCATGCTTTTTTGCATGAGAAAGTGGATCTGTTTGTTGATGAATAATAGACAGGCCAAGATGGCTATGGTGATGACGAACTGGGTTACAACAAGGGATTTCCGCAGAAGAGATGAGGATTTGGAACGGAGAAGCAGCGTTCCCCTTATAACCTGAGCAGGTTGGAAAGAGGATAGATACATTGCCGGGTAAATTCCTGCTGCAAATCCCACCAGCAATGTAAGTCCCAGGAATACGGGCAGATCGGACAGCACGGACAGGCTTAGATTTCGGCTCATGAGCTGATTGAAGGCGGGTAGTATGCTCTTGACCAGAACGAGGGAAAAAATAAAGGCGATGAGGGCGGCCAGGATCGACTCTCCTAAGAATTGGCGGGCCAGGCCTGATTGGCTGGCACCAACCACTTTGCGGATTCCAATCTCCCGGGTGCGCCTGGTGGCACGGGCAGTAGCCAGTGTTGTATAGTTGAGACTGGCCAGCAGCAGGATGACGATTGAAATCACCGCCAGCAGATAAATGGACCGGTAATCAGTAGTTAAGATGTTGTCGAACCGCAGTCCAGAGCGAAAATGAATTCGGTTCAGTGGTTGTGAATAAAAAAGCTCGCGCTTGGGATTTTTCTCGTTGCCAGGTATGATGAAACGTTTGAGCTTTTCCTCGAATCGACCGGCATCGGCCTTGGGCTCCAGCATAACATAGGTTTGGAAGTCATGCGAGATCCAGCGGTTGAGAAATTTCTTGCCCCACAGTGTATTGAGCGTCGACATGGAGGCCAGCATGTCAAACCGGATTGAGGAGTTGTCCGGGATGTTTGCCAAAACGCCCCGAATTATGAACTCGTACTGGTTGTTGAGAGAAAGAACACAACCAATAGGATTTTTATCTTTGAAGTATTTTTCGGCCATTTCCTGAGAGATGAAAAGGGCGAACGGCTCTTCCAGATAGTTGGCATCTCCTGCCGCCAGGGGAAAGGTGAACATTTTTAGGTAGTCCGGATCCACGTAGTGGATGGTGGTCTCGCTGAATATTCTTTCTTCATACTTGAGATATCCCGTCCGTCTCCTGACGCGGGCCGCATATCGGACTTCTGAAAAATCCTGTTTGAAGGTTTCGGCGATAAGGGCCTCTGTAGCGGCAAAATGGATGTCCCGTTTCTGGCTATGGGCGATTATCCTGTAGATGCTCGGAGCGTTCTTATGAAATTTATCAAAGCTTAATTCGAACCGGATGTAAAGGAACATCAGCATACAGACCGAAAGCCCGATGATGAGGCTGGAAATGTTGATAAAGGAATGTCCTTTGTGCCGCTGCAGGTTACGCAGCATGATTTTGATGGCGCTTTTAAACATGACTAACCTCCATCTAATAGATTCGAGGACGAATCGTGGAACGGCCTTCAGTACTTCCCAGAAGTACCACCTCCGCGCCCGATTTGGCCCAAGAGTTTCAACCCGGAAGTGAAACAGCTCCTCGATGTCGCCAGAGTAGGCGTTATCCTTTTGGGAGGAGAGAATCCTGAGGAGAAGTTTAGGCGTTTTTGGAGGAACAAACATGGATCAGATACTCCAGGCACTTTTAAGGATCTCGGCTACACCCTGCCAGGCACTTTCGCTCAATAATCGATTTTCTTCGAGAGCTTTAATCCCGGATTTAGTGATGTAATAGTACTTTTTGCTCATGCCGCCGCGCTTGGGGGTAGGCTCGCCCTTTTGTGACCTGAGGTAACCCTTGCGGACCAGCCTTTCCAAAGGGAAATAGACACTGCTGACAGTAACATCTTTTCCTGTGATATCGACTATGAAATTGTAGATGGAAATGCCGTAGGCATTGTCTTTGACTTTCAGGACGGCGATCAGAACCAATTCCTCCAGTTTTGTTAACAGTTCCATGACGGCACCTCCATTTTTTCTGATGTTCTAAATAAATATACGTAAAGAATAGAAAAAAGGTTTCCGGAGTTTCAGAAAAAATTGTAATCTTTTCTATTGACTGAAGAAATCCGGCCAAATGGAGGTCTGAAAAAAAGAGAAAACTGAGCGTTTTATCACCTAACTCAATAGGTTAGGAAAAAACCTTACATCTGATTCGAATTTCATTACTCTATATAAGAAAAGAAGGGGGGTAGGGACTCCGCGACTCCTTATTGTTTCTACACATGGATTCATTATTGCATAAGTAAATGATCCCTTGCTTAAATTCTTCTTCTTTTTATCCACTAACTCAAGAATCTAACACTTTTAGTGTTATGCAAACTGGCCTTATTTCTGAATTTGAAGGAAGAACCTGTTGCTTCTCAGTGCATAAATCAGCTCTATAAAAGTTCTAAGGTTGGGTATGTTAGGGCTGCCACTCTTACAAAACCTTTTCGAATTTTTCCCGTATATAATAAAAAATTAAGCTCCATATCATTCTTTATTTTGAATCATAAATATGAGGGACATCAGGAAGATGAAAAAGATGAGATATAAGGCCATGCTTATATTCATTATTATCTGTTTCATAAATAGAGTGTCAGCTTCAGAAAATATACTAGATCCTTTTGAAGTGATAGAAGAAGCCAGGAGGCTTTCCTCAGAGCCGCTGTGGCCGGCGTATGATCCATCAGTCATACCGGCAGCGCTTTATGACGGGAAAAATACATATCTCTTTAATCATCCTCAACCACCAGAAGGTTTTAATGTGCTGGATCGGCCAGAGAACGTGTGGGTCTATGAGGGACGTTACCCGGTCATTGTCGGACACTCAATGTTTGATATCGGAGGAGTAATGACTGCGGGAGTTCTGCTCGACCTTCTCAAGGGCCGCTCGATCAGAGAAGCTGCGGCTATACTCCTGCATGAGAAGTTTCATGTGTTTCAAATGAAAAATCACCCGAACTGGATGCCCAATGCCGTGGATCAATTTATTTATCCTTTCGAAGATGTCGACCACTACGCGCTTGTCCGCTTAGAGGTAGAGGCTCTTCGACACGCACTCCTATCGAAGACAAGTCAGGATAAAGCATGCTGGGCTTCGGTGGCTGCAGAGCTTCGAGACATGCGGTTTGAGAAGCTGGAGGATAAATTTGTGGTGTATGAAAGAGGGAATGAACTCTTGGAAGGACTCGCGATGAATATTGAGTATTCCGCTGCGGGGAAAAATCCAGTCGATTCCTTTCCCAAGGAAGGTTTTAGCCCAGAGAATATGAGGATACGCACATATTTTACAGGTCTGGCAATGGCCTCACTTTTGAGTCTCTTCCATCCTGGTTGGGAACATGATATTGAAGCTGGAAAGTATGATTACCTCGATCAATTGTTCAAAGATAAGTTCAGCGGCATGGAAGGCAATTGTGGCTTTTCAGATGAAGATAAGAAATCCGCCCTTGAGGATGCAGAAGCAGCGGTAAAAAATTTCCTTAAAAAAAAGTCTGATATGAAAAAAGAGTTCTTCTCTCAGGAAGGCTTCACTATTGTCATAATCTCGGATAAAGTGCCGCTTCAGCCTGCTGGCTTTGATCCGATGAATGTCACAAGCCTCTCAAAAAAGGAGGTTTTGCATCATCGTTTTTTAAGATTGAGAAATTCTTTGGGCTCATTGGAGGTCATGAATCTCAAATCTCTATCAGAGGGTTGCGGAGAGCATCCATTATTCAATGGTGTCTGCAAGCTTACAGTTGCGGGATTTTCTTCAAAGCCATCTGTATTTGAATCTGAAGGAAAATTGATCATAAAGTCCGAAGGTTTCACTGCCGAATTCGAGAAAGCGAAATTCGAGATTGCTGACGCGGTATTGAAGGTGACCTTGATAGAGTAGAAATTTTATACTCACTTCATATCGTATTTCATACGCTTGTCAGTCAAATTTGTTGGCTGTGTGCAACATGGAATGACAGCAACTTCTATTTAAAATTCGGTCAGGGCAACAGAAAAGAGAACGATTCAACCTGATCTGAAACACAAATAACAAAAAGTTTGCTTCTTTCTTAAAATTCGTCTATCTTACACACTGTCGTGAAGGGAATATTCAATCTTGAGGAGGCAAGAAAATGAACACAATTGAAAAGGCATTGATGCACGCCTTGTTTTTGCATCTGCACCACAACATCGATAAAGCGATTGATTTTGAGGGGATTGAAATTTTGAACAAACAGGTCAGCAAGATCTTCCCAAATGCTCTCGTCATAGGTCCGGGAGACGATGCTGCTGTATTCAACTTTCCTGAGACGGAGGGGTCGTTTGTCGGCAAAATGGAAAGCCATTGCTCTCCCTGTGTTCCAAGACCGTATGATGCCGCCGCAACCGGAGCTGGTGGAGCGATGCGGGATGTTGTTGCCATGGGTGCGCGGCCGATTTTTCTGATGAATTTTATCGGGACCAAACCTCTGCATGAAAAGGTGATTGTTGGACCCTGTGGATTCGATGGAAAATGCACTTGCGGAAAGTGCATCGAAATGACGAGCAAGGAAAGAGTTGATTTGATGGTCAAAGGCTTGAGCGATATGTGTAAGGCGATGGACGTTTTCATTATCGGCGGTGGTTTTTCGACCTCGTTTTCAGACATTGTTCCAGCCGTTGTCGTTTCAGTCATAGGAAAATTGGTAACGGAAAAACCGCTGACTAAACCGGCAAAATCAGTTGGAGACAAAATCATTCTGATCGGTGAGACAGCGAATGACGGTAACGACACTCTCTACAGGGCAGGGCTTGTTCAGGAGATGATACCTGCCGTGGCTCTGTTTGAAGAGGAAAGGCAGATAATGGAAGCAGCCCTGGCTGCATTTCGGACTGGCAAGGTGAAGGCCTGCTCTGATCTGGGAGCTGCCGGTATTGGAGCAGCTGTCTGTGAGTCAGCAAGGTACGGCGGCTTCGGCGCAATGGCAGATTTGACCAATGTCCCTGTCAAGGTGGAGGATATAACGCCAGAAGAGATCATGATATGTGAGACTCAGGGGAGAATGGCCGTTCAAGTGGAGGAAAAGGACGTTGATGAAATATTGACAGCCGTCAGGTCAAAAGGCCCAAGAGCAGAGGTCATCGCAGAGATCACCGATGATGACAAACAGGTATTTGAATACAAGGGCAAAACAATTGCAGTTATCCCAAGCCACCCTTCAGAAACCGATTTGGAGGAGTTAACGAAGGAGGGCTGATATGTCCGGAAAGCACGAAAAATCAGAGTATGCTCAGGCAGGAGTTGATTACACAAAGATTGAGCCGTTCAAGATGGCCATGATCCGTGCCGGAAAGCGAACACTGAAATTTCCAAACAGAAGAGATGTTTATATCGAAGAAGAAAGTCTGGGACTGCACGGTGTCGTTTTCAGATATCAAGGCGCCGAGTCCCATCTCTGGTGCATGACTCAGGAAGGCCTGGGAAATAAGAACTGGATTGCTGAATGGATGTATCAGCATGCAGAAACCGGAAAGACTTACTATGATGGAATTGGTATTGATACAGCCTTAATGGCGGCGAATGATGTGATCTGTCAGGGAGCTTTGCCTGTGATTTATACAGACGAGGTGGCTGCGGGCGACAGTGAGTGGTTCATGGATGAAAAGCGAAGCAGCGATCTGGCTGAGAGTTTCTATAAAGCGTGTGAGATGTGCGGGATGGCCTTGCCCGCCGGCGAATCTCCCGCTCTCCGCTATTTGATCCGTTCCGAGCCACCCGTCAAGAGCGCCCCGTCCCTGTCGGGGTGCGTCACCGGAATTGTTGCGCCCGAAGAGAGAATGATCACGGGAGAAAAGCTGGATATTGGAGACCACATAATTGGTGCGACATCATCCGGGCTCCACTCAAACGGGATTTCTCTGGTGATCAAACGGGCACTCACCCTTAAAGACAAGTTCCTCCATCAACTGCCGGGTGGCCAGATCCTGGGAGAGGAAGCGCTCATCCCCACCCGCTCTTATGTGGCGCTTGTGGAGGCTCTGCAGGAAAATGGTATTGAGATACATTCTTTGCTCGGAGGCACAGGCGGAGGGATTTCGAAAATTGCGTATGACAAAAGGTCTTTCACCTACCGGATAAAGAAATGGGTCGATGAAATTCCTGCACTTTTCCAGTTCATGCGGGAACTTGGTGTTAGTCTGGAAGACTGCCTGACAACATTCAACTGGGGAATTGGATTCTACATTTTTGTTCCTGAAAAAGAAGTTGACCGGACAATCGAAACAGGAAAGAATGCAGGATACGAACTCCTGGATCTTGGACAGGTAGAAGAAGGGGAGCGCGGCGTTATTTTTGAACCGGAAGGAATAACACTTCCACCGATTGAATAAAAAAGATTTCTCCGGAAATAAAAGGGGAGAGAAGAGGTTCAAGCGATCTATGAAAATAGGGATTGGTATGCTTATTTTTTTAATGAATACTGGAACGCAGCCAAAACAGGATGTTCAATCCTGATTTGACTGCGTTCGCAGTAATGATCGCAGCAGATTACCTTGAACGTCCGGATTTTTTTGGTGCCGGCTTCTTATAATCCAGGTTTTTGTAGTGGATCATGGAGTTAAACACGAGAAAAAATGATCCATGGGTTTCGTGGCGCCACATCGGATTAATGCTGAACATGACAATGTGACCGTCTCCGAGTTTGCAATCGACAACAGCCGGGGCTCCGGCTAGTTCTTCGCCGTTTGCTAGACCACCGCTGATTAAGAGATCATCTGCTTTTTGAGCAAAACGGAGGATTGTTTTCGCCTGGGATGGCTGGGCACCGAATCTTCTGGGAGGCTCTTCTTGTTCTTGGCGGGACTTTTGGAACTCCTCGATAGTCTTCTGGCCCATATCTCTCGCGCGTCCCTGGACAATATCCGGGTCATTAGGTCCGCCCCGACCACTCACCCTGCCCTGGGCGGCTCTCCCCATCATCATGAAAGATCTGCCCCTGAAAGCGCGGCCGGCGCTGAAAACTGGCGAACTGCTGAAATAGACGCCTAATTCATCACCATAGCCATAGGCGATCGGGCTGGTCTTATCAATGACATCAGCTTTAAATATGCTTCCCCGTGCCCACAAATTTTGTGTCGTCCTGATCGAAATTCCCTGGGCCAGACCGAAATGGATCGGAACGGACGAGCTTCCGGTAAGTGTGATAAACAAGCCGCCATCTTCGATAAAATATTTCAAATGCAGGATACCTTCGAGCTCCAGCCCTCCGCGCATATCGTCAGTCGACGCTTGACGCCCGATGTTCGGTGTTATTTCGGTCTTTTTCCATGGGATTGGTTTGTCACCGCTTAAACCGTCAACAATACTCAGCGCATCTCCGCGGGTCGGACCCAACAGAATAACGTCATAGGTATCGTGCAGGCGGGGATTGTCGTGTATTTCGTGGATGGAGATGTAATCATAGGGAATTTCCAGCTCATCGAGTGCGATACGGACCCAGCCTTCGTTCTGGGTGCTTTGCCAGGTGTGAACGAGTGCCACGCGCGGGACATCGATTTCAAGAGTATCGACTTTTGGAAGAGATGCAACCGCATAGGCCGTAAAACCATGTTTTTTGCCGGCTTCATCAAGAACACGCTTCAGGTCGCCAGAATTCTCGTTTGTCTTGATAATAAATGTCCCTGCATTAAACGACTTTTCTTTTACCTTGAACGATTCTGCGGCGGCATGCATCTTGAGATTGCTGTGCTTGAAGACAAACGTGGCCAGCGGATTATCTGCGTTATGGTTGATTAGAAATGCCTGTGTCGAGCCCCGTTCGAGATTTTGTGTGCCTCCGGGTACCGTGACATCTTTCATCAGGTTCATGGGAGCCTTGAGGACCTCAGTCTCCTCCACCCGTACAGTTTTGACATTGTAGAGGGGTCCAAGCGTCCAGCCAGTGTCATCGTAGGGCCGAGGATCGTTGATGTTAAAATACTGGGTGTCGAGCATCATATCCGCCATTCGTGAATAGGGCTGGTCCATACGGATGATGTAGCTGTCTGCGGGGTATTTGGTTTTTTTGACGGTGAACGCTTTTTCAGCTTTGTGCACCTCGACTCCCTGCCACTGGAGAAGTTTCAGAAGGCGCGCGACCTGTCCGGGTCTCGGGTCATCGCCGGGGAAGATGTAGGCCGCGGGTCCTTCAGTATGGGCCTTCGCCACGGCTCTCTTGCTCTTGAGGTAAAAGTTCTCCATGAATTTTTCTTTATTCGTTGCGAGATGATTCATCCCGATCAGAAGGCCGCTCTGCTGGAGATTGACGTTGTTGCGAATGGACCAGAGAGTGCGTGGCAGCGGTGGGTTGGGCCGGTACCAGGCTCGATCACCCCGAGCCCTTATGATGCGAGTGCTGCCATCGCCCGCTCCCTGTGTTTCATAGAAGCGTCCGATCGCGTTGTGACCGTTTGCTGCGTAAAAAGCGTAATTGGGCGCCCAGCCGTCATAGAACTGATGCGTCCAGACTCCTGGCACACCCTGTCTGGTCATTTCATTCACTTCTTGATAGGCAAACTGGTGCCATTCGTCGATAACGATCGGGTCGAGCCAGGCGTTATACGGTCCTGTTCCGGTTGAAATATACAGGTGAGATGCGGACTCATGCAGGTCATGCATAACCTGCGGATGATATTCCAGGAATGTCCTCATGATATGTTTGCTCAACTGCAGAGATAAGGCGAGGTTATCCCGGTTGTTGTCGTGAGCCACATATTTCCCCCAGTAAAGAGCCCGGCTGGGAAAGTTGGACTCTGGATCCTTTCGTTTGGCCATGGCCACATCGACCTGTTTATCGCGACCGTCCACTTCCAGCACCGGGGTAATCATTATGATAGCATTCTCGCGGATGGCTTTGAAAAAATCCGATTCGTCGACAGCGACGCGATAGGCCAGCTCCATTAGCATCTCTGGAGATCCTGTTTCGCCCGAATGCATGGCCCCGGTGGCCCAGTATATGGGCTTGGCTTCAGTGATGAGCTGCTTCGCTTCCTGCTCCGAGATTTGGCGAGGGTCAGCTAATTTAGCGTTTATTTCTTTGTACTTTTCGAGGTTCTGTAGCGTATTTTCGTCGGAAATCACAACCAGAATCATTTCACGCCCTTCCTCAGAAGTACCTCCTGGAAAAACCCTAACTCGAGGAGAGGCATCCGCAAGCGCGCGCATGTATTTATGGACTTCGTGGGAATAGCTGAGCACATCTGCCGCTCCAGCGATGCGCCCCAGCACATCCAGAGGGGTGGGAACATCTTTAGAGTAGGGAAGATAATTCACATACGTGGTCAGAAAATGATCATCTGTGGTGAATTCGAGTATTTTTTTCGTGTACTCCTCATCGATTTTCTGCTTCTGGGCGAGGCCGGGATTAATTCCTAAAAACACAAGAATACAGAAAAAGAGAAACAGGCGAGAAAAAACTCTGTGAGACAATAACATTTTTGAAAAATACCTGGAAGACTTTTGCATAATCATACCTCCTTTTTATGGTTTGTTATATATGAAAGGATTGTAAAAACCTTTATATGAAAACATTTTCGCTAGACGGTATAAATCAAATGAATGAGAAATGTCGGAGACGGGAGTGCTCCTCATGTGCGTTAATGACTGTCTTGGCCCAAATTTAATATTGAATAAGATATTTAATATTATAGCCCAAGTCAAGTCAACACGAAGAGTGATATTTTTTGATATCGGAAATCATGAAGACTG
>CAZSGR010000111.1:4575-10864 GCA_964606185.1 uncultured Eubacteriales bacterium | reverse complement strand
GCTTGTGTGTCTCATCCCCGATGAGAATTTGATTGGGTTTGGCGATAGATTCTAATCTTGATGCGATGTTAACCGGGTCTCCGATGACTGTGTATTCCAAACGGGTGGGTGAGCCAATATTTCCGGCTACGACTTTACCGGTGTTTATTCCGATCCGGACGCTAAATTTTTTCTCCAGGCCTTCACTCTCCATCATTTTCTTCAATTCTTCCCTCATTTCCAGCGCTGCCTGAATGGCCCTCTCCGGATCTTTTTTCTTCTCCATCGGAGCGCCGAACACAGCCATTATACAATCTCCAATATACTTATCGATCATTCCATCATACTTGAAGATGATATCTGTCATCCTGGAAAAGAATTGATTCAGCATCAAGTTGATTTCCCGGGGAGTCATTTCTTCTGAAAGGCTTGTGAATCCGATAATATCGGTAAAAAGTATGGTCGCTGTAATGTCTTTGGACTCCATAATATTTTCTTGTTCTTCTTCGCTCTCTTTGAGAATCATCTCAATTACCTGAGGGGAATGGAACCTCTCCAGGCGGTTTCGCATACGTTCTTCCTCTCGGATCTTTTCGTTCAAACTGGCCTGTTCGATGACCATGGCCATTTGACAGCCGATTGCCTTGAGGAGCTCAAGGTCATCTTCGGTGAACTGGTTGTCAGTCCTGACACTGTCCACCTGGATAACACCGATGACTTTATCCTTCTTCCAGAGCGGCACACACATGGCTGACCGGATTTGCTGCATCATAAGGCTCTGCGCCTGGCCGAACCGAGAATCGGTCATTGCGTTGGATGTCAGAACAGCGACCTTGTCTTTGACGACTCTTTCGATTATTGTCCGACTGGCTCTCAACTCTCCCTTTCCTTTGACTTTATCATCTTTGTACTTGACAACCACTGGAGAAAGGTCATTCTTTCTTTTTTCCCCTGTCAGAATAACGAATCCGTAATCCGCATCTATGACCACAAAGATATTGTCCATAATTTTTGTGAGAAGCTCGTTGAAATCATGAATGGCGTGAAGGTGCCTGCTGATTTCAAAAAGGACGAAAAGCACCTTATTCATTCTTTCGAGCGAAGTGATCTCTTCCGGAACTTCTGCTTTTACTTTCGCTTCTTTCTTAGAAAAGATAAGGCTGCTCTCAATGAGGCTCTTATCTGTATCTGTGGCTATGAGCAGCTCCTGAGAATCTTCTTGAGGAATTTCTTCAGCGCTCTTTTCCACCACCTGCTGCTGTCCTTTTTCTTGTTCTTTGTCCGTGGTCAAGATAACTGAGTCCAAAGGGGACGGCGCTGCCTTTTCAGACAAAAAATTAAGCTTGACCACTCCAATCCTTATTTCATCTTCATTTTTCAAGGGAGCGCTCTGAATTGATTTCCCGTTCAGTCTCGTCCCGTTAAAACTCCCCAAATCGCTTATGATAAAGTTCTTCTGATCCTTGACAATTTTCGCATGGTGACGAGAAACTGAGCCATCCGACAGGACGAGGTCGTTATCCTCACTGCGCCCGATCATTATTTCATCTTTATCGATCAGAAAATTGGATGTCCGTCCGTCGCTGCTGACGATGTTTATGACTGACATGACTTTTTTCCCTTAAAAGTTATGTAGCCTGAACTATTCATATATAGTGTCGGCATATTTTATGAATAATTCAGGTCAATTGTGACTCAATATGAATATAGCAGAACGGACTTTGCGTTGTCCACAGCGAAAAAAAGTGGAGAGGTCTTTTTGCTCAGTAATTAAGAAATCCTTTTATTAATGATACAGACGATAAGAGTGCCATTGCGAGCGAAGCGCGGCAATCTCATAAAAAGAAATGCATTTTCCCATACGAGATTGCCGCGCTTCGCTCGCAATGACATCCAAAATGTGTTACCGAATTACTGAGCGTATACAACAGGCTCATTTCTTTAAAGAAGGAGGACTGCCCCTCTCTTTTTTAAAAACATAAGGATTAAAAGGGACAGTCCCTGAAAAAAGTAATCTGCCTCCTTTTTTTGGACTTAAAAAATAATTGGATAATCACAATATACATATGATAATGTAAATAAAAAAAAAGAGAGGAACCATGGAGAATACGATCTGGGGAAATGGCATTTTCAGGAAAAAAAAGAAAGATGATGATATCTTTGCTCTTCTCAAGGACATTCCAATATTTTCCGACCTTAAACACAAAGAAATTGGCGAAATCGAAAAAATCATGCACAGGCGTGTTTATAAAAAGAATGAGCCCATCATCCGAATGGGTGACCCTGGCCTCGGTATGTATATAGTCGTTAAGGGTTCTGTTGAAATAATTGAAGAGAAAAAAAAGGGGGGAAATCGAATCTTAGCCAAACTCAAAGACGGCTCCTTCTTTGGCGACCTGGCTCTGTTGGACGAATCTCCGCGCTCTGCTTCGGCGATTGCTACCGAAGACTGCGATATTATCGGATTCTTTCGCCCGGATTTCCTTGACCTCCTCAACAGAAAACCTAAACTGGGAATAAAAGTCCTGTTTGCTCTCGCAAAGACTATCGGTGAAAGACTGCGACGCACTGACGAAATGCTGATGAACATCAAAGAGAAGAAGGTCGCAACACACCATGGATAAATACACATACCAACTTTACTCTCAAATACTCAGAATATTCTGGCGCTTTTTCTTTATTGTTCTGGTTATAGCTTTCATCGTTATTCTCTTCCCGTTTGTCAAAGATATCCTGATCATGTTCGTCATTGCCTGGCTGCTGTCCGTGCTTCTCAGCCCGGTGGTTGACTTTTTGGAAAGCAAGGGACTTAAACGCGGGTGGGCCATTCTCATCGTCATGATTCTCATCCTTGCACTTGTCGGCTTCTCGTTCAGCCTGATCATTCCGGGTATTATCCGCACAGTCGAGGCCCTGACATCCAAACTTCAATCCAATGTCATAACCGAGTTCAGCATGAAAATAGAGGCATTCTTCGAAAAGAACTTCAATAATGCAGAGCTGGCAAGAAACGTGACAGCAAGATTGAACGAAATCGGGGTGAATCTCCTGAACAGCCTCGGAGAATTCTTCAAGAATGTGGGAGCATTCCTCGCCTCGATGATCATCGTTCCGGTCATCACATTTTTCCTTATCAAGGACTCCAGGCTCTTCAAAGGAGTGATAATATCTAAAGTCCCGAACAAATACTTCGAACTCTCTTTGAACATTCTTCATAAAGTGGAGAATCAAGTGGGGAAATACATTCAAGGTCAAGCCATTGATGCTCTGATTGTCGGCCTTCTTTCCACTCTGGGATTATTCTTGATCAACCTGCGGTTCGACAACCCGGTCCCTTATTTCGTCTTCATTGGAATGCTGGCTGGAATAGCCAATATGATCCCTTATGTCGGGCCTCTGGTGGGCGCCATTCCAGCCCTAGCCACGGCGATCCTTAACAATCCCTCCAACCTCGGACTCGTCCTTCTCTGGATCGTCATCATGTTTGCACTCGTCCAGGCCATCGATAATGCATTTGTCTCCCCTCTTGTTGTTTCGAAGAGTGTAAACATGCATCCTTTGGTCGTGATCGTCGTGGTGATTATCGGCGGAAACATAGCAGGCGCCATCGGGATGCTTTTTGCAGTTCCCCTGACCGGTATCGTCAAAGTGACTTTATCTCAGGTAATCTGGGGATTGAAAAATTACAGCTTACGTTCATCTCCTCTTTTTAAAGAAAATGCACTGACAAAAACAAAAGGAAGAGAGACCGCATAATATGGAACTCGAATTCTTGGGCGTCAGAGGGTCCATGCCCGTTTCGGGTGATGACAGAAATAAATATGGAGGACACACTCTCTGTGCCTGCATTGTGACATCAGATGGAGAATGGATCATTATCGATGCCGGGACAGGCATTTCGAAGCTCGGGGATATATTCGCCAGCCAAGAGGAAGAAAAGCCGCAGAATCATCATCTCCTCCTGACTCATTTCCATCTGGACCACATAACGGGTCTCCCTTTCTTCGCTCCGCTCTACTCCTCTAAAGCCACTCTACATTTCCACACGGCTTACGGTCAAAAGGAAACAGAAAAATATTTAAGCGGATTGATGGCCGGGAGGTATTTCCCTCTCGAATTCAAGGAGACTCCATCCAAAAAAATATTCAAAAAGATTCCGGAAAATAACTTTCAAATCGGAGGAGCGGACATCTCCAGCATTCCCCTCAATCATCCCCAGGGAAGCGTGAGTTATAAAATTCAAGATAAGGGGAAAACAATCGTTTTTGCGACTGACACAGAGCATCCAGAAGAAGGGACGGACCAGAAACTGGTCTCTTTTACCCGAGGAGCAGATATTCTGGTCTATGATGCCATGTTCACACCCGAAGAGTATGAATCCGGCAGGCAGGGCTGGGGACACAGCACATGGCTCGAAGGAACAAAGGTGGCTGAGGAGGCCAAAGTCCGCTCACTCTATCTTTCTCATTTCAATCCGGACCACTCGGATAAACAGATCGATGAGATTATCTCTATGGCTCGTGAGAAGTTTTCTCAAACCTATGGAGCCAGGGAGGGGCACAAAGAGATTTTATAACATGCGAAATCTGATCCAATGTTTTAAAAATCCGGAAATTTACCAGAGTGATGACATATTTTCTCGCTTAAACCAAAAAAAGGAGAATAGAGAATGAAAAAAACTTTGCTATGTATTATCAGTTTATTTTTATTTTGCAGTGTCGGACTTCTTTTATCTCAAGAAACAACCGATCTTGACGACTATAACGGAAAATCCTGGTCTGGAATGGAAGCATTAGAAAAAGTCAATTTTCTCCAAGGATTTTTGACAGGCATAAAAGCCGTTTATTACGAAACAAAGTACTTTAAAGAAGCTTATGAGGACCCTGATTATGCAGAGACACAAGACAAAGAAAAAGCGGAAGTCATTGAGGAGGTTCTTAACAACATCAAAACCACTTTTAACATTTTCGGGCTGGCATATGGCAAGCTCGTCGATGGACTGGACAAAGTGTATAAAGACGAAGAGAACAGAGTCATCCCTATTTATAGAGTGATTAATCCAATCGCTGAAAACATAAAGGGAGAGATAGACAACGACCTGCTCCAAGATTATCTCGCAGATCTGAGGGATGAATACTCAAAATAAGGGATGAAAAACAAAAAAGCTTAAAATATTATATTCATTTAATTATAGTAACGACTCAGTCAATACTGCTCATCCTTAGTAACGACTCTTCGACAAACATTCCATGAAAAATTGTGCACTTCTGTATAAATCAAATTAATTTGAGTTTCACAATATGAGCCATTCTTTTTCGACTTCATCTCAATGACTCCATTCACACGCGCTTCATTTGAATTTTTTTAATCATTTTGACAGGATAAAAGATGGTTATTCCTTCTTTATCGATTTCGAGTAATCCGGTTTGATAAGTCATATCAATTTTCTCTCTAGCCAATTGAGGTTTGACAAATTTAAGCTCTTCAATCAGATCCTCTTCTAGGAAGAAGCGAAGCTCCCACATTTTGACCTCCTTCTCTCTGTGTTGTTTTGCGGTATTATACCAAGTTTGTGATGCAGGGAGAAGTCCATATCCATTTCTATTTGTCGATTACTGCTCCATAAAATTAAGTTTGGAATAAACGCAAAATCCAGCCGGGCCCTCCCCTTCAGTTGTGAAACCCTGTGGACTATTCCCCTTGTAATGTTGTAAATTAGTATTGACTGTAAATACGCCGAATCCAGATATTCAGTCAGTGCACCAGTAAAATGATACAGGAGCAGATAGTATGGAAAAGAAGAAAACACAGAAATCGAGGAAAAATAAAATTATCTGGAAGATATTATTATCACTATTTGGATTGGCTTATTTTTTTGCGGTCGCCGCATCTTTCCTAGTGGTGAAGAAATACATCCTCTGCGCCGTTTCCGCGCTCGGAGGAGTCATTGTCATAGTTGATCTCATACTGGAGCTTCTCAAAGTCATATTCAAACCAAAAACCATCAAAATAATCCGGTATATCGAGGGTGCGTTTTTCGTAATTGTCGGGATTATCTATTTGCTCTATTTCTTTGAAATGATTTAGAGCATTTCTCTCTTTGAAGAATATACGACTTCCACTCCGTCTTCCATGATTTTTTCGACCCTTTCCTGTTTTGACCCGCAGGAAATAAATACACAGAGTGCCACGATTAGATAAATATTTTTTTTATTGACATATCCCTTCAGCTCTATAAAGTTCTAGTAATATTATAGTCTATCTGCTATCAAAGATGAATGAGATAGAAGATGATGAATGGGATAGAAGA
>CAZSGR010000111.1:2530-4475 GCA_964606185.1 uncultured Eubacteriales bacterium | reverse complement strand
GATAGAAGATGATGAATGGGATAGAAGACGAAAGGAAATTACTGTTCATTTCTGAATTTAAAATTTTTTAAATCTGTGTTAAAATGACCAAAAGCACAGAATAAAGAGACTGATGAAAATTAGGCAAACACAATATTTACGTTAGTAAATGATATCGAGATGCTTAAAAGCAAACGAAAACAATCAAAATTAAATGGAGGTTACAAGTGAAAGAACTCGTTGAATCGATTGCTAAAGCCTTAGTGGACAATCCGGATAAGGTTCAAGTCACCCAATTAGATGGGGAAAGGAGCTCGATCATCGAATTAAAGGTTTCTCAGGAAGATTTAGGCAAGATCATCGGGAAACAGGGAAGAAACGCTCAGGCTATCAGAGTTATTGTCTCCGCAGCGGGAATGAAGCTGAAAAAGAGACTTAACCTTGAAATAGTCGAATAAGTGTAATGAGTTAAAATAGTTAACTCAGATAAAGAGCGCTTTTCAAAAGAAACTCTTAAAGATACTCCAACTGCCTTTTATTCAGCGAACGGGGAGTCGTATGCCTGAGAGAATTCGAATCTGCGACGCCTAGAGTCAGAATCTTTGGCTCCCTGATTTTGAAGTCCAGGGGAAAATCCTTTTCTCCTGGGAGAAAAACTCCCTCTCATTTAATCCAATTTGTGAAATTATCTTCTTTTACTGGATGAAGATTGTCTATATAATAATTTTCACAATCCAGATTAGAATATTAATAAGAGAGGATCCTCACCAATGAAAAAAAACGAGATCATTATTCCACTGGCTTTATTTCTTTTGGGTGTATACAGCTTTGGCCAGGTCAACGCTGACGGCCGGAAAGCATGGGAACATGTCAATTATCTTGCATCAGATGCTATGAAAGGCCGGAAATCCGGAACTCCAGAATACCAGAAGGCCGCCGAATATATGGCTCAAAAAATGAAGGAATTCGGACTCCAACCAGGCGGAGAAGATGGCACATACTTTCAACAGGTGACTTTTAAAAATTGGAGAAACTTCGAACCGCCAATCCGGTTGGATATTCTTTCCCCCATAAATTTCAGTTGCATTCCGGGAAGAAGTCTGGATTTCATGCCTAACACCGGAACAGGATCAGGTGTTGTCAAAGGACAACTTGTTTTTGCAGGGTATGGCTTGATCAACGAACAATTCAGCTGGAATGATTATGAAAACCTCGACGTTAAAGGGAAAATTGTCCTCATCATTCCCGGCGCTCCGGATTTCATGGAGAAAATATCCGCAAAGGAAAAATCTCCTGACGAGAAGATAAAGACTGCATTGAAAAATGACGCAGCCGGTATCATCTTCATGAATATCGGTGGAGACACAAGATCCAGGCGATATGTACAAGGAGCAAGAAAAGGGACATGCCCGGATGGATTTGTTGTTTTTACAGCCAATCAGTCCCTACTGGATAGGCTCTTCTACATGTCCAAACTGAGCTGGAGAAACCTGGTCAGCCGAACGCTGCGGGAGAAGAAATCGCTCACGGCGCTTCTGGATGTGACTGTTGAAATGGAGGCTCATTTCGTCCAGGAAAACAGGAATGCTCCCAATGTCCTCGGCCTGATTCCAGGCAAACATCCACAATTGAAAGACGAATATGTGTTGATCGGAGGACACCTTGACCATCTGGGAGTCGCTTGGGATGGGGCTGTGTACAACGGCGCGGATGATAACGCTGGCTCTATAGGTGTTATTCTCGAAATCGCCCGCGTTTTTCAAGCCAACAATTTTCAGCCGGATAGAAGTATAGTCTTTATCGGATGGGCCGGTGAAGAGCTCGGCCTGGTCGGTTCACGGTACTACACAAATAATCCCCTCTATCCCTTAGACAAAACCATCGTCTACATGAACATGGATATGGTCGGTTGCGGCGATGATGACCTCTTTGTGGGAGGGATGTGGGACTTTTCCGATTTCTACGA
>CAZSGR010000111.1:0-2430 GCA_964606185.1 uncultured Eubacteriales bacterium | reverse complement strand
CTTAAGAGGCGAAGACCTGACAAAAAATAACCCTAAAGGACACGTAGATATTCCTAAACTAAAGGAAGGGGCTATGGATCTTCAGGTATTTGCCTGTTTTGTCGGTCCACCCGGGGAGGAAGCGGATAAATACCAGGCCGCCAAAAAAGCCTTCGACCAGATCGATGCGGTTCACGAACTCGTGGGAAAAAATCCGGATGACCTGATACTCGTCAAGGCCTATGAGGATCTCAGAGGATTGAGGGGAAATCGAAAAACCGGGATTCTGATAGGAATCGAAGGCGGCTATGCCATTGAAAATGACCTGCGTCTCCTGCGCTCTTTTTACCGGAACGGAGTCAGGCTGATGACTCTCACCCATTGGACGCACACAGATTGGGCCGATGCTTCCGGCGATCCCGAGGCGCAGTTTGGCGGACTCACTGAGTTTGGTGAAGAAGTGGTAAAAGAAATGAATAAACTGGGAATGATCATAGATGTTTCACATGTCCACGACGAGACTTTCTGGGATGTGATCCGGATCACAGGCTCACCCATCGTTGCCTCTCATTCCTGCTGCCGAGCCCTATCAGATCACCACCGGAATCTATCTGATAAGATGCTCAAAGCCCTGGCAAAAAACGGAGGTGTTGTCGGCATCAATTATGCGCCGTTTTTTCTGAATGCTAGTAACTGGGAAAAAAGAGAGGCGCTGAGTTCAGAATTGTTAAAAAAGTATAATCTTCCGGAAGACCGCAGGGAATTTGCAAAAGCGGATCCTGAAATAAGGAAAAAATTTTCTGAAGACTTCAATGCGAAACTAGAGGAACTCAATAAGACTCTTGGACAGGAAAGCATCAAAGATGTTGTGGACCACATCGAACACGTGATTAAAGTGACCGGGAATGCGAACCATGTCGGTCTTGGCTCTGATTTTGACGGTATCGGGATTACTCCCGTCGGATTAGAACACGTGGGGAAAATCGCCAACATCACAGCAGAATTATTCAAAAGAGGTCACAAGGACAGTGATATAAGAAAAATACTCGGAGGAAACTTCCTCAGAGTTTTCAGAAGAGTGACCAGCCCAAGAACAACAAGACGGTAGAAGAGGGCTGAGTTGAAGAGCCAGTCAAAAGCTCATCAATAAATCACACCCCCTATCCCCATTGTACGAACCAGAATGAGATAAACTCTGCATTGATATGTAATATCCGGAACCATTTTTACAGCAGTTAGCGGCGGTTCCCGGCTACCTGATCACAAAGGGAACAACAATGGCAATAAGTCCCAGGAAAACAACTGCAAGAATGAAGAGATTATACCTGGTATTGTAATTACCCAGAAGGATCGGATCGTAATATCCTTCCACGCCCTGGTCTTTGTACATCTTCATCAAACCATTCAAAAGTATGTTTCTTGTTTGCTTCCCTTTCAGCTCTGTCTTTTTCAATCCAGGGAAGCCAGGGCTTAAGGGGATTTGGCTTCTGGAAGGTCCTTACTTGGTGAGGCTGGCAACAATCTCTGTCACACGATTGTTGAACTCTGTGGGACGCTCTAGCATCGGATAGTGGCCCATGTGTTTCATGACGACCGCGTCGAAATCAGCCTTAACTTTCCTGTTTCCCTCCATATCCGTAGGAAAGAGATCGCCGTTAATAGCCCGGATCGGCACGGTCAGGCGGCTGGCTACAGCGCCTACATCATACCCGGCAAACGACAAGAACATAGCGTGGGCTGCTTCGGGCGAGGTCCCGCCCATGCGGCTTTCAGCTTCTTCTATGAGAGCCGGATCAGCATCGGCGTGGAAGAGCATCCGGACCATCTGTTTCAAAGCATCGGCAAAATCGCGCTGGAAAAACTCTGCCCTCTGTTTTGCCTCTTCGGACGTGATCCGCCTGTTGAGGGCTTGAAAGGTATCGACTCCTACCACTCCCAAAACCTGGTCGGGAAGGAGTAGGGCTGCTTCTATGGCCACCGGCCCGCCAAGTGAATTGCCGAAGATGATGACATTCTTCAGTTTCTCCGCCTCAATGACGGCCTTAACGTCAGTTCCGAATTCTGGAATTCCCCATTTTTTCCGGTTTTGTCCTGACTCTCCATGGCCAGGAAGGTCGAGAGCGACAGCTCGATAAAAACCAGCGAATTCCCTGAGTTGCCCCTCCCAGAATGTACGGTCAGCCAGCCCGCCATGAATAAAAACGAGTGCCGGATCTCCGGCGCCGGCAGCCGAATAGACGATCGACACTCCGTCCTCAGCAAAGCATGTTTTTCTTTCGATTCTTACATCCATAGATTCTTCTCCATATGCACCGGTCGCTATAGCCAGTAGAGCCACGACCGCCAGCGTTCCGAAAAAAACGTGATGATTCAGGACACGCATATTAACCTATCTTCTTTTTTTTCTTTTCAATAAAAGGAACGCCGTGTGTCATCCATTCGGGAGCGGGT
>CAZSGR010000110.1:0-10885 GCA_964606185.1 uncultured Eubacteriales bacterium | reverse complement strand
ATCTGCAAGGCGGGAGATAATATTATAAAGATGGTTTTTCTTTTTATTCACCTGTAAAAATCCCAGAAAACCATATCACAGTAAAAATGACTTGGCAATATTGACAAAAAAACATATATCTTTCATATTCGCATGGCCAAGAAGCTATTAGAGAAGGCCTTCACGCAGACCAAGAATCACCCGGAATATCATCCTAACATGATATCAAAGGTAAACCTAATCCAGGACCGTGAAGAGTGAGCATTAGCTGCGGATGACACAAAGAAATGGCTGGCACTCCCGGCAGGACTGGAACCTGCGACTCAGGAATTAGGAATTCTTTACTCCTTCTCTCTTTTTCAATCCTAGGAAGCCAGGGTTTTAGGGGATTTGGATTTCCAGGAAGTTGTTTGTTTTTGTATTGAGGTTTTTGATGTTCCCCTCCAAAACCAAATTCTTATAAACAAGAGAAATATTCAACTTAGTTAGTTTATTAATCCGCAATATATCCCGCACGATGAGTGACTCTATAATTCTGGCCTTTGACTTTTACCTTTATCTTTTTCAAAGAAAAGGTAGAAGGATCTGGAAGTATCAGGCTTGAATGTTTGCTTTTCTTCTTCTTTGGGAGTTGGCATTTCTTCTTTTCTTTGAACATCCGTTTTTTTTATGAGATACACTGCTAAAACTTCCTGGAGTACGCCATCCTCATAGACCACAAAGTCATTGATGGTCAAATCATCCACAAAATTGTCTCCCTTATAGACTCTGACTGGCACTTCGATATTAATGGCAAGGGTTTCATGCTGGATTTCCTGGGCAATGGGAATAATGGCTAATGCAATAAAAATGATGAGAAAGACTAGTTTTTTCATTGTTGGTTCCCTTTTTTTATCATAAATCGGTGAAGCATATCTGTCAATTAGACAATTTCGCTCGTGAGTAATAGCGAGCTTATCCCTATTTTTACTCTAATCTAGTGCAATTTTAGTGCCAAATAAAAAATAGATAGAAACAACAATATTTATTAATTTTATGTTCTATTCAATGGACACATGTAAATAGAAAAGGACGGACTTACTCATCTCACAGATTTCTAACAAAAATTGTTGAATTTCGCTGAAAATACGGCAACAGGATTGAAAACCGAAAAACTAAGAAATCAAGGGATTCCCAGGGAAAACAGAGGTTTCAAGATGGTGGAGCTGACGGGAGTTGAACCCGCGACCTCTTGACTGCCAGTCAAGCACTCTCCCAGCTGAGCTACAGCCCCACCGTGGACAATCCATCTTACAAAAAGATTGGATTCCAGTCAAGATGACCTCCTACTTCTCCCCTTTTTGAATCATAAACTATTTAAAAATCAAAAAATTTTAGGGGTAACTTCTTAACATTTGATATTTATGGCAATAGGTTTAAAAAAAATTAGAAAACAAGAAGCTTAAATGTCGAATGTTAAGATGCGACCTCTTTTCATCAATTTTTTTCAAAAAAACGGCAAAATAAGTGGCAAAAAAGGCTAAAAATTCTGATATTTATTATAAATCCTATATTTTTTAAGAGATTTGTTTTCAATAAGGTAAAAAAAATGATAAAATATCCCTGACAAAGGATTAGAAAATGCCAGATAAAAAAAGACCAAATCGATCATACCGAAGCCTTCTTTTCTGGATCGGACTGGGAATAATCCTCATCATTCTCTACAGCCTGCTTCAATCTTCCGCAACTGTTAAAAAGGAAGTTGTTTTCAGCGATTTCATAATAGATGTCGAAGGAGACAAAGTCGCTGAGGTCACGATTTCTGGAAATCAGGTCAGAGGCAAATATGTTGATGGAACAGCCTTTAAAACAATAACCCCTCCGCAATACGACGACTTAGTCAATATCCTCCGCGAACACAATGTCAGCATCGACGTCAAGGACACCACTCGAAGTCCATGGCTCTCCAGTCTTTTCATGTGGTTTCC
This sequence comes from uncultured Eubacteriales bacterium, assembly GCA_964606185.1. Lineage (GTDB taxonomy): Bacteria > Acidobacteriota > Aminicenantia > Aminicenantales > Aminicenantaceae > SOIA01. Next base: position 8,939 of record CAZSGR010000110.1, on the reverse strand, counting down.
GATCCTCATACTCATCTTCTTCTGGATATTCTTCATGCGCCAGATGCAGGCCGGAGGCAACAAAGCCCTCTCCTTCGGGAAAAGCCGGGCCAAGCTCTTTTCCGGATTGCAGAAAAAAATCACATTCAGGGATGTGGCGGGAGTGGAAGAAGCCAAGGAAGAGCTCCAGGAAATCATCGGATTCTTGAAAGATCCTAAGAAATTCCAGAAACTGGGAGGACGTATCCCTAAAGGTGTCATCCTGGTCGGAGCTCCTGGAACCGGCAAAACTCTCCTGGCCCGAGCCGTCGCCGGGGAAGCCGATGTGCCGTTCTTCTCGATCAGCGGCTCAGACTTTGTAGAAATGTTCGTCGGAGTCGGCGCATCCCGAGTGAGAGACCTGTTCGAGCAGGGGAAAAAGCAGGCTCCCTGTCTGATTTTCATCGATGAAATTGATGCTGTAGGCCGCCAGAGAGGAGCAGGTCTGGGCGGAGGCCATGACGAGCGTGAACAGACTCTGAACCAGCTCCTGGTGGAGATGGATGGCTTTGACTCCAACGAAGGCGTCATCCTTATCGCAGCCACGAACAGACCAGATATTCTGGATACAGCTTTACTCCGGCCAGGAAGGTTTGACCGGAGAATCGTGGTCAACATGCCTGATGTCAAAGGAAGAGAGGACATCCTGAAGGTTCATATCAAGAATATCCCTCTGGCCAAAAATGTCGATTTGAAAGTTATCGGCCGTTCCACTCCAGGCTTTTCAGGGGCTGACCTGGCCAATGTCGTCAACGAGGCCGCTCTTCTCGCAGCCCGCAATAGCCAGAATGAAGTCACAATGGAAGACTTCGAGAGCGCTAAGGATAAAGTTCTCATGGGTGTCGAACGAAAGAGCATGATCATCAGCGACGAGGAAAAGAAAAGCACATCCTATCACGAAGCGGGCCATGCTCTGATTGCGGCTCTCCTTCCGGAAGCCGACCCCATCCACAAAGTGACTATCATCCCCAGGGGACTGGCTCTTGGGACAACGCAGCAGCTGCCCCTCGATGACCGTTACACATACTCCAAAACCTATCTAGAAGCGCAACTCTCTGTGCTTATGGCTGGCCGAGTCGCCGAAGAGCTGTTCCTCGGAAAAACCACCACCGGAGCCGCGAACGACTTTGAAAAATCCACAGAAATCGCCCGCAAGATGGTCTGTCAGTGGGGAATGTCTGACCTCGGACCGCTCACATTCGGTGAGCGGGACGACCTGATCTTCCTCGGCAAGGACCTGGCCATGCATAAGAACTTCAGCGAAAAAACCTCAGAAATGATAGATGCTGAAGTCAAAAAAATCATAACCAGAAACTACAACAGGACAAAAGAGCTGTTGGAAAAGAACAAAGATAATCTGCTCAGAGTGGCCAAAGCCCTCCTGGACAAAGAAGTCTTAGATTCTGATGAACTAAATGCGATTATACAAGGAAAAAAACTCCCAATAAGCAAAAAACCTCCTGTAGAATCAAAAGCGAATAAGGACAAATCAAAAAAAGAGCCAAAAAAAATTCAGCCCATAAAAAAACCGGATTTAGCCAAAGCATAAAAGGTGACAAAAGAGTACATCCTTCAGGTTAACGGTCGTGATTACACGTTAGGCCCGAGAACCTGGATAATGGGTGTCATCAACATCACGCCTGACTCCTTCTCGGACGGCGGCCTTTATTTAGATGAGGACAAAGCGTTAGAGAAGGGACTCCAGCTTGTCGAGGAAGAGACCGACATCATCGATATTGGGGGAGAAAGCACAAGACCTGGCTCTAAGCCCGTCTCTCCAGAGGAAGAAATAAAACGTGTTATTCCTATCATCACTGCCTTAAGAAAAAGAACAGACACATTGATATCAATCGATACGACCAAGTCAGAGGTCGCACACGCCGCACTCGACGCCGGAGCTGATATCATCAACGATATCAGCGCGCTTAGCTTCGACCCAAGAATGGCCCCTTTAGTGGCAGAGGAAGATGTTCCCGTTATTCTGATGCATATGAAAGGAACACCCAAAACAATGCAGGTCAACCCGACCTATGAAGACGTCCTGCTTGAAGTCAAAGCTTTTCTTGAAGAGTCAATCGATAAAGCCCAAGCCTCCGGGATAAAAAAAGAGAAAATCATCATCGATCCGGGAATCGGGTTTGGGAAAAGGGTCAAGCACAATCTCGCCCTGATCAACAACCTCCATATTCTGGAGGAGCTGGAGCGGCCTATTCTTATTGGAGTATCACGGAAATCTTTTATCGGCACTATACTGGATTCGCCTCCCGAGGAGAGGCTGGAAGGCACTATCGCTTCTGCCATCCTGAGCGTTATTAATGGCGCCCACATCCTTCGGGTTCATGATGTCGCTTCGGTCAAAAAAGCTGTTCGTGTGACTGAAGCCATCATGAGAGAGGATTTCTTCCCTCAAACCTCTAGAGAATGCGGAGAAAAAAAGAGAGACTATGTTCACTAATATTATCAACGCTTTTTCGCATTTCACGATTGCTGACCTCGTAGATATCCTCCTCGTGACATTCATCATCTATTACCTACTCTTGCTGATAAAGGATACCAAAGCTTACCAGATGGCCATCGGATTCGGCGTAATCGGGCTTCTTTTTCTCATCACGAAATGGGGAAACCTGGTCGTATCCCATTCACTCATATTAAATTTCGCACCTTGGGTAATCATCGCCATCATAATCCTTTTTCAAGGGGAAATTAGAATATTCCTGACGACAATCGGCTCTCAATCATTGCGAAGGCCTCTCTTCACAAAACCTTTCACCGAAAAACTGGAAAACGTCTTCCTGGCTGTCGATTTTCTGTCGTCCAAAAAAATCGGGTCTTTAATCGCTATCGAGAAAGAGATTTCGCTCAAAGGCTACGTAGATAGGGGCACAATAATCCAAGGAGAGCTCACCAAGGAACTTCTGGTCAGCATTTTTTTCCCCAACTCTCCTCTTCACGATGGCGCGGCCATCATCCAGGGGAACAAAATCTCTGCAGCCGGCTGCCTCTTGCCCTTGCCAGCACGACATAAATTGGGTGAAGAATACCTGGCCCGAACCCGACATCTGGCTGCCATAGGGCTGTCTCAAGAGACAGACGCAGCTGTGATTGTAGTTTCCGAACAGACCGGAAGAATCTCACTCGCGACCAAAGGGGAGCTGGAGAGAGGACTGGATAAGGAACATTTGAAGGACAATTTGCTTAAATATTTGCAAAAAAGATGAAAATATTTTTAAAGAAACTTTTTTTAAAGAATTGGGGGCTCAAACTCTTTTCTCTCCTGATTGCCCTCTTTCTATGGATCATGCTCATTCCACCCGAAAAAATGTTCCAAGAAAAAAACCTGACTATTTCCTTATATGCCCAAAACATCCCTCAGAATATGGAGTTGGTCGAGAAGCCGCCGGATAAGATCGATGTGACAATCCGGGCTCCAGACCGTTACATCAACCAGATCACATCAGCTAATGTGGTTGCCCAACTCAACTTGGCAAACGCATCGATCTTCCAGGAAGATTATACGCTCAACGAATCCATGATCAGCATGCCCACGGGTGTTAGGGCAACCGTCATCAAAATCACACCCAACACCATTAATTTAAAACTCGAAAGATCCGTTGAGATCATGCTTGAGGTTGTACCCGATACTATTGGAGATCCGATCGAGGGGCTGAAGATAGAAAAAATCGAGGTCGATCCGGCTCAGGTTCTCATCAGAGGAGCAGAGAGCAAAATCAAGAAGGATCACAAGGTCAGAACCAGCCCCATCGATATTTCAACTCTGATGCAGACAACGGAACTCGAGGCAGACCTCATCCTTCCCAGTCCTAACCTGAGTTTTGCAACCTCCCTGACAAAAGTCAAAGTCACTATCTTTATCGTGGAAGAATACCCCGAAAATATACCAGGCCAGAAAAAACCGCGGAGAAAATAATCTTCCTCCTTGAATCCTCGGGAATTTTCGCTATAATCTATTCCTGTATCTAACAACTTCATATCTTAAATGGAAAAACTCTTCGGGACAGACGGAATCAGAGCCGTAGCCGGCCAGCCTCCTCTTGACTATTCGACGATTTTCTGCCTTGGGAAATCCCTGATAATCCACCTCAAAGAGGAAGGTCTTAAACCTCTCATCATCATCGGACGGGATACACGTGAGTCAGGAGAATGGATCGAAGAGGCTTTATTTCAAGGAATAAATGATGCCCAGGGAGAAGCGGCTTCGGCCGGAGTTATCCCCACCTCAGCTATTTCATTCCTGACGAAAAAACACGGATTTTCGTCCGGAATCGTTATTTCTGCCTCACATAATCCTTATGAAGATAACGGAATCAAAATATTCTCCTCTCAAGGAATAAAGATCCCGAATTCATGGGAAGAAAAAATCGAAGAGGCCATCCGGGCAGACAGAGAAAACATCACCAGAGAAAAAAGAGAAATTTTTCCACAAAAAACATACGGTCAAGATTACATGGGATTCCTGAAAGACCGTTTTTCTCATGTCAGCTTCCGGAATAAGATTAAAGTCGTCCTTGACTGCTCGAACGGAGCCAGTTCCTCTTTTGCACCAAAGGTTTTTTCGGATTTGGGAATTGAGACTATTGCTCTAAATGATACTCCGGACGGAAAAAACATCAATGTCGACTGCGGCTCTCTCTATCCTCAGACCCTGGCTCAAAAAGTCGTGGAAAACAAGGCTGACTTTGGAGTGGCTTATGACGGAGATGCGGACAGGGCCATCTGGGTGGATGAAAAGGGAAGAATTTTAAACGGAGATCATACTCTTTTTGTTCTCTCCCGCTATATGAAGGGAAAAGGCCTTTTGAAATCGGATACTGTAGTGGCTACAACCATGAGCAACATTGGTCTCGAGAGAGCTCTTGAAATGATCGGTTTAAAACTGTTCCGCGCACAAGTGGGCGACAAGTATGTTCTTGAACAGATGATGAAATTGAACGCGAACCTGGGTGGAGAACAGTCCGGACACACGATCTTTCTCGATGACTGTTCTACTGGCGATGGAATGCTGACAAGCTTAAAAATGCTCGAAGTCATAGCCGCTCAAGACCTTCCTCTTTCCAAATTAGTTGAGAACTTCAAAGAATTTCCTCAGCTGCTCGTTAATGTCAGGGTTCCAAGGAAAGAGGAATTCAGTCGTTTTCCGGAAATCACGAATACGAAGAAGGAGATCGAGGCCTCACTGGGAGAATCAGGGCGAATCAATGTCCGCTATTCGGGAACAGAGCCTGTCGTTCGAATCATGATTGAAGGCCAGGACAAAGCTGAAATCGAAGGTTATGCCCGACAGATGGCTGATGCCATCCATAAGAATCTGGGGAAATAGATTGAAAAGAAAACAACAAAAAAGAAGCCAGGCCTTTATATCCAATAATAGAGTAACACTTATTTCTTATATCGAAGATAAAAGTGTCATTGCGAGCGAAGCGTGGCAATCTCATAAAGTGAAATGAATTTAATAGAGAAATTTAAACATCCGTTCTTATGGGATTGCCACGCTTCGCTCGCAATGACATTATTAAAATGTTACCGAATCATTAAGCAAATACAACTGTCCCCTTTTTTTAAAATTATAAAAAAGGGGCCTGTCCCCTTTTTTCTTGTTTTCTTTTCAGGAGGCAAAAATGAAACTTGCTGTTAATGTGGATCACTTCGCCACAATAAGAGAAGCGCGTCAGAGTAACGAGCCCGAGCCAGTGCTCGCTGCACTCCTATCCGAACAAGCCGGAGCCGAAGGCATTGTCTGTCATATAAGAAGTGACAGGCGCCATATCAAAGAGCGTGACTTGAAATTATTCCGAGAAGCCGTTAAAACGAAGCTCAACATAGAGATGGCAGCGACTGAAGAAATGAAAAGAATCGCCGTGGAGATTAAACCCGATACCGTCTCCCTTGTTCCTGAACGCCCCGAAGAGTTGACCACTGAAGGCGGTCTGGATGTGATTTCCAATGAAAAGCAGCTCCAACCTCACATCAAGGAACTGCGGAACGCAGGGATAAAAGTGAGCATCTTTGTTGATCCAGATTTAAAACAGATCGAAACTTGCCACAAGCTCGGTGTTGACTTGATCGAGATCAATACAGGAAAATATGCGGACCTGAAACCCGGAGATGAACGCCAAAACGCTCTCGATGAGATAAAGAAAGCCGCAGAACTCGGCCACAACCTAGGGCTGGAAATTCACGCCGGACACGGACTGGATTATAAAAATATCCTTCCTGTTGCCGCTATCCCTGAGATTACGGAATTCAGCATCGGTTTCTCCATCGTGGCCCGGTCTGCAATAGTCGGGATAGAGAAGGCGGTCAGAGAAATGGTCGACCTTATCGAAAAATATTAGGCATCCAGACAAATCAGCGGGCAAAAACCTCACTCTTCGCGAGACGAGAAGAAATTCCAAATGGAAATTTGGGACATCGGTCATTCCATCTTTGACATCCCCTCTCTTTTCTGATAAAGAGTGAGCTTAGAGTGTCCCTCTCTGGAAAAGAATCCAATAAACGAAAAGAGGCCAGCATGGACATTAGAATAAACCTTGAAAGATTACAAAAAGAAATCGAATCACTCGCCCAGATCGGCCGCGACTCACAGGGCGGCATAACCCGTCCTTCTTTCAGTAAAGCCGACCTTGAGGCACGGGACTGGCTCAAAGAAAAAATTGAGAGCACCGGACTCACTCTTCGCGAGGATGGCGCCGGTAACATATTTGGTCGAATCGAAGGAGAAGGACAAACCATAATGGCCGGGTCCCACATTGACACTGTCATCAACGGCGGCATGTTCGATGGCTCAGTCGGGGTTCTCTCAGCTCTCGAGTGCTTGAGGAGGATAAAAGAGCAAGGCGTGAAGCATTCCAGGCCGCTCGAAGTGGCGGCCTTCACCGATGAAGAAGGAAATCTGGTGGGCGATTTTCTGGGAAGCCGTGCATTCATTGGCCAGATGAACCAGGAGACACTGGAAAAAGGCTTGACCCAATTCGGCATACCTTTCGCTGAGATCTTGAAACAAACAGATTTCACTGTTCAGAGCATAATGGAAGCACACACACAGCGGCCGGAGATCGAAGCCTTCATTGAAATACACATCGAACAGGGCCCCGTACTCGAAACTGAAAACAAATCAATCGGAATCGTTGATTGCATCGCCGGAAAACATTACAGATGGTGTTCATTTGCTGGAAAAGCCAGCCATGCAGGCACCACTCCACTCGAGCTCCGCCAGGATGCCTTTTTAGGCCTTGCGGATTTTGCCCTGAAGAGCACCCAGCATGTGGCCACAGAGCATTACGGCAGCATGGTGACAATCGGAAGAGTCAGCGTTATACCTGGAGCCTTCAGCATAGTCCCCGGCCAGGTCGATTTTTCCTTTGAATTCAGAAGTCAATCCACAGAGACACTGAAGGAGCTTAAAAAACACCTCTTCTCGCTCGCCGAAGATACCGCTTCGACTCGAGGGCTTCGGTTCTCTTCAAAAGTTGTAGACGAAACAGAACCTGTGAAAATACCTTCCCGAATCCTGGACATAATGAAGGAAGAATGCGAAAAACTGGGATATTCCTATATGACTCTCCCCAGCGGAGCCGGCCACGACGTCCAGATTTTAGCCGAATTAGCGGAGCCAGGAATGATATTCATCCCCTGCCTGGACGGAATCAGCCATTCTCCTCAGGAAATGATCAAATGGGAGGATTTAGAAAAGGGAGCGAACCTGCTTCTCCAGGTCTTAATCAGGCTGGCCAGTTAGTTTTGGCGGATTTTTATCCCTCATAATCATCCGGCTTGGGACGGAATCTCCTCACTTCTTTTTTCTCGGAGTGTTTCCTTTTGTCTTCCAGCATTTTAAGTTTCGCCCTTTTTGAGCGTTTTCTTTTCTGTCTGCGGATTTTTTCAATCCTCTTCTGTTCCTCGCTTTCCTTTCCTTTAATCATTTCCTCAATCTTATCGGTAAGGATTCGCCTGGCGAGATAGCGGTTTAGCGCCTGGTATCTTTCCTCCTGGCATTTCACCTCGATCTGTGTGGGAAGATGTTTCAAATAGACGCAGGTCGAGGCCTTGTTGACCTTCTGGCCGCCCTTGCCGCTGGAGCGGATAAACTTCTCGAAAATATCTTTCTCGAAGATGCCCAGACTTTCCATCCTTTTTCGCAAGGCTTCCTGCTTGTCTTTGGAGACGCTGATATTTCCCATTTCTAATTAATCCGAATCGCCCTTTTATGATAACTCCGAAAGGCGTTTTTCGAAATATTTATTCATTCCGTCAGCAAATTGGTCATGAGGGACGAGAGGCTTTTCAAGTTTCTCCATAGTTTTTTCAGATAGACGTCCTTCCCGCACAACTTCCTCTCCGGCCTTGCGCAGCAGCTTCATGTAAGAACTAATAATCGGCTTCAGCAGTGGGTTCTTCACCTGAAGAATCGGACCACCGCCTCTGTATATTTCCCCGATAACTTCAGAATGCATGTTTCTGGAGAACCGCCTAAAATAAAGCCTGAAAGTTTGGAAGTGGGTCTGTTCCGGAAACCCACTGTTTGAAATCACGACTATTTTCGGATACCTGTCGTACCTTTTCACATGAACGGTCTCACCTTTCTCTCTTTTGACTCGAGGATCCACGGCCGGGATCATCCGGTCGATGAATGTCTTCATGATCCCTGTCACGTTATCGGCATAGACAGGCGTGGCAAAAACGACGATATCTGATTTAATCACATTTTCCAGGAGTTCAGCCATGTCGTCTTTCTGGATGCACTTTCCGGGAGTCTTTATCCAGCAGCTCAGGCAGGCTTTACAGTAGCCGATCTTTTTCTCAACCAGAAAAACAGTCTCTGCTTCGGCTCCGGCTTTCCGAGCACCTTCAAGAAATTCCGAAGCTATCCTCTGACTGTTGCTGTTTTTTCCTCTGGGACTCCC